>NZ_JBEZZB010000038.1:0-68781 GCF_040638955.1 Actinoplanes sp. NPDC024001 | reverse complement strand
GAGGAGGAGCGCGGTTGACACCGCGCACGAAACAGAGGCCGGCCTTCGGGCCGGCCTTTTGCTATGCGGGCGCGGTCTCCAGCGTGACCAGCAGGGGCGGCCCTCCCCGGACTCGGCGTCGTTGCGCACCGGCTCGGGCGCGTCCGGCCGCAGCGTCTCGGCGTCGCGGCCGAGCCGGGCCAGCAGCACCCCGGTCAGCACGCCGGCGGTCACCGCGCTGTCGGCGGGATGCGCGGTGGGCCGGTTCTCCTGCTGCTGTTGCCGCACCGGCACCCGGCAGATCCGGTCGATCAGCGTCTCCAGCACGGCCGGCTCGGTGCCCGGCAGCAGCGACCGGACCCGGCTCTCCGCCGCGGAGCGCAGGCGCGGCACGTCCTCCGGGCGCGGCTCGTGCCCGAGCAGGTCGCCGGCGAGGCGGTGCAGCACCGGTGAGCTGACCGCGGACAGGCCCAGCCCGGTCGACGCGTTGACCGCGTGCAGCTCCCGCCCGAGGCGGGCCCGGTCCCCGGAACGCACCCCGGCCGCGACCCGGCGCAGCAGCTCGGCGGTGTCGGTGTCCTCCCGGCCGGGCTTGTCCTGCGGCGGCGCCGGTTCACCGGTGAGCTGGGCGACGCGCTGCTGCCACCACGGGCCGAGGGTCTCCGGCGCCGGCTCGCCCTCCTTCTCGGCGGGCGCCGAGCTTGGCTCCCGCGGCGCGACCGCGGTCCGCCAGTCCTGAGGCGCGGCGCTCGGCTCACCGGACAGCCCGAGCAGGGCCAGATAGGCCGAGACCGCGTCCTGCGCCGCCCGCAGCGCGGCCGCCGCGCTCTCCGCGTGCTCGGTGGCGTGCCCCAGCTGGGTCACCCCGATGTCCTGCTGGGACTCCTCGCGCACCCAGTTGAGCATCCGGGTGGCGCTCTCCAGCCGCGCCAGCGCCGTCGTGACGAGCCCGGTGGGCAGGTCGTCGGAGGTGGCGCGGAGCTGGGCGCCGAGTTCCTGCAGCAGCGACATCGCGTCAGAGGTTCGCCGTGTAGGTCTGTGCCTGCTCGATCGCCTGCGCGGTGGAGCCCATGCACTCCTCGAGTTGCTGATCGGCGTGGGACAGGGAGGCGTGCGCGCTCTGCACCTCGGGATTGGCGCTGCCGTCCAGGGCCTGGGCCAGGCTCTGCTGTGCCTCGCCGAGCTTCTCCCGGGCCGCCTGGATGGCTGCCTGCCCCTCCGTCACCTGCTGCAGGGCGGCGTCGACGGCAGCCCTTAACTCGGCGACACTGGCCACCCGCGGTGCCTCCTGTACGTCTTTCTGATTGCACCTAAGCGTAACGCCCGGTTTCGGCGGGGCCGTCCCTGGAGCCCCCAAATTGGCGCGGGTGCGCAATCCGTCAAGCACCTCGGGATCCCGCCCACCCGGTGGAGGCTCCGGGTAACTGCCCTGGTGATCGCCGTCTCCGGAGAGATCCATTGTGGATGATCAAGCGCGCGCCCGCCACGGCGGCCCCCCGGATCGGCCTCCGAGCGGCGCGGACGACGCCGGCGTCTTCCACCCGAGCGGGTCATCCTCACCGCGAACGCCTTGGTACGTCAGCGGTGAATCCGACCCGCCCGAGGGTAATGTCGAAGTAGGGAGCGCCCGCCCTGTCTGCTGGCTGCGGTGGAGCGGAGCGTCCGACCTGTCGGTCCCGTCCTGAGCTGCTAACCCAGGTCAGGCGGGGCCGTTTCCTGACAGTGCTGCGATCACTGACGCGACAGCCGCGAGAAGCGTGGCGATGGCGATGATCGTGGCGTTGCTTGGCAGCCACCTCGGGCGGCGGCTACGAGTCTCGTTCGGCATGCTTTCCTCTCTCTCGGGGCGCTGGATGGCCCTGCAGGCAACCATCCGACCTGCATCCCGTTGAGAGTCCGGCTTGCGACTTCAGCCTACTGTCCGGTTACGGTGCCGCCGTCCTCGGATGCCCCGTTTTGGCAGACCCCGGCCAACCGCGGCCCAGCCGGGCATTCGCTCTCCCCGCCGACCACACAGCTGGTGGCGGCTCGCTGCGCGGCGGCGCCGCGGAGATCTTGGCAAGTTCGGGCCGAAACATGGGCGCCAGCCGCCAAGATCTGGATGGAAGTGGCGGTGCGAGGCCGCAGAAACAAGCGCTGAGTGGGGAAGGTGCGCTGGCAGATCGGCTCGGCGGCGGCTAGCGGGGGACTGCGGAGGGGCCGCGGATCTCGGCGCCCAGGGCGACGGCTCGCGCGCGCAAACCCCGGTCAGCGGTCACGACGACGACGCGGCGGTGGGCGGCTGTCTCCCGTACGAGATCGATGATTTTGTCGTCGCCGGAGCCGGTGGCGCGCTCGATGCGCACGCCGTCGGGAGATTGCGGGATGTCGCGGGCGCGGCCCTCGACGACCAGGACGACCTCGACCGGGGCCGGGATGTCGCTCAGGCCGGCGGCGGGAACCGTCGCCAGGCGGTCGCGGAGCCGGACCGCCGCACCGGCCCGGTCGCGCCACCAGCCGTCCGGCACGGAACCGACGACGTTGGCGCCGTCGACCACGATCAGCGGCACGACCTCGGCGGATATCGCCGCCGGAGGCGGCGGCGGCTGCGATGCTGGCTCCTGGGACGTCGGCTCCTGGAAGGCCGGGGCCAGAGAGTGGGGCGGTGGATCGGAAGGTACGGCCACGAAGTTGAGCGTACTCCTGTCAACTTTTCGCGCGATCCGGGAATCAGGAGGCGACTTGAGGCGCTTCTAACACCCGGGCGAGCAACTTCCCGCCCCAGCGGCCGGGTAGCGGTGCAGACGTTCCCGGCCGCCCGCGAGGTACCAGGAGAAGAGAGACTGATGAGCATCGGACCGTTCGGGCCGTCCGGGCCCGGCCAGTGGGACGACCTGTTCGCGCGCTTCTTCGGTGCGGCCGAGCCGCGCCGGGCGGCGCAGCGCTTCGACATCGCGCGATACATGAGCAACGACGCCCGCCAGGTGCTCACCGACGGGGCACGCCGGGCCGCCGAGCTGGCGACGGGGGAGCGTCCCCTCGCCGACCTCGACACCGATCACCTGCTCTGGGCCGTGCTCCAGCAGGAGCCGATGAAGCAGACGGTGCGCCGCGCGGGCACCGACCCGGAGACCCTGCTGAGGGAGCTGGACGCGCAGGCCGGCGGCGAGGTCGCGCAGACCGCCGCGGCGAACCGCCGGGCCGAGATGGGCGCGGCCGGCCGTGACCTGCCCGAGCAGGTCGCGCTGACCCCGGCCGCGAAGCGGGCGCTGCTGGACAGCCTGCAGATCTCCCGTGCGGTGGGCGCCTCCTACATCGGCCCGGAGCACATCCTGATGGCGCTCGGGCTGAACACCGACTCGGCCGCCGGGCGGATGCTCGCCGGCCGCCTCGACCCGCGTTCGATGCCGCACCCGGAGACCCCGGCCACCGGCGGCGGTGGCGGGCAGGGCGGTTCGCGCGGCTCGTCGTCGGCGCAGACCCCGACGCTGGAGCAGTTCGGCGTGGACCTGACCGAGACCGCCCGGCGGGGCGAGATCGACCCGGTGATCGGCCGGGCCGACGAGATCGAGCAGGCCGTGGAGATCCTGTCCCGGCGCACCAAGAACAACCCGGTGCTGATCGGTGAGGCCGGGGTCGGCAAGACCGCGATCGTGGAGGGCCTGGCCCAGCGCATCGTGGACGGCGACGTGCCGCTGACCCTGCAGGACAAGCGGGTCATCCAGCTCGACCTGGCCGGTCTGGTGGCGGGCACCCGCTACCGCGGCGACTTCGAGGAGCGCCTGCGCAAGGTGATCGACGAGATCCAGGCGTCCGGTGACGGCCTGATTGTCTTCCTCGACGAGATCCACACCCTGGTCGGCGCCGGTGGCGGCGGCGAGGGCGGCGGGATGGACGCCAGCAACATGCTCAAGCCGGCGCTGGCCCGCGGCAAGCTGCGCGTGATCGGCGCGACCACGCTCGACGAGTACCGCAAGCACATCGAGAAGGACGCCGCGCTGGCGCGGCGCTTCCAGCCGGTGCTGGTCGGCGAGCCGACCGTCGAGGACACCGTGGCGATCCTGCGCGGGCTGCGAGACAACTACGAGGCCCACCACCAGGTGCGGATCGCCGACGAGGCGCTCGACGCCGCGGCGGTGCTCTCGGACCGCTACATCACCGACCGGTTCCTGCCGGACAAGGCGATCGACCTGGTCGACCAGGCCGGCGCCCGGGTCCGGCTGCGCACCAAGACGCCCGACGCCGGTCTGCGCGAACGCGAGCGCCGGCTGGAGCAGCTCTCCCGGGACCGCGACCAGGCGGTCGCCGCGGAGAACTACGAGCAGGCGTCCCAACTGCGTGACCAGATCAACGAGCTGAAGGCGCAGATCGCCGGGGCCGGCAGCGGACCCGACGGCGTGCCGCAGGTGACCGACGCGGACGTGGCCGAGGTGGTCTCCCGGGCCACCGGCATCCCGGTCGCGCAGCTCACCGAGGCCGAGCGGGACCGCCTGCTGCGCCTCGAGGAGCACCTGCACGGCCACGTGATCGGCCAGGAGGACGCGGTCGCCGCGGTCGCCGAGGCGGTCCGCCGCTCGCGGGCCGGGCTGGGCGACCCGGACCGGCCGGTCGGCAGCTTCCTGTTCCTCGGCCCGACCGGTGTCGGCAAGACCGAGCTGGCGCGTTCACTCGCCGAGGCGCTGTTCGGCGAGCCGGACCGGATGATCCGGCTGGACATGAGCGAGTTCCAGGAGCGGCACACGGTGTCGCGGCTGGTCGGCGCCCCGCCCGGATACGTCGGCTACGACGAGGCCGGGCAGCTGACCGAGGCGGTCCGCCGCCGGCCGTACAGCGTGGTGCTGCTGGACGAGATCGAGAAGGCGCACCCGGACGTCTTCAACATCCTGCTCCAGGTGCTCGACGACGGGCGGCTCACCGACAGCCAGGGCCGGACGGTCAGCTTCAAGAACACCGTCCTGATCATGACCAGCAACCTCGGGTCGGACCTGATCAGCGGGAGCACCCGCAGCGTCGGCTTCGGCGCCGCGGACAACGGCCGCTCCGCCGACGAGGAGCTGCGGGACCGGATCGACCGGCGGCTCAAGGAGCAGCTGCGGCCGGAGTTCATCAACCGGATCGACGAGATCATCATCTTCCGGCAGCTGGAGAACGACCAGCTGCACCGGATCACCGAGATGATGCTGGAGGAGACCCGGCGCCGGCTGCACGCGCAGGACGTCCGCATGGAGATCACCGACGCGGCCGTGGACTGGCTGTCCGAGCGGGGCTTCCAGCCCGAGTTCGGCGCCCGGCCGCTGCGCCGGACCATCCAGCGGGAGCTGGACAACCGGCTGTCGAAGATGCTGCTCGCGGCGGATCTCGCCCCGGGCCGCACGGTCCGGGTGGATGCCCGTGACGGCGAGCTGACCTTCGAGGTGGAGTCCAGCTCGCAGCCCGCCGGCACGCGATAGGGACGGTGCTGCAGGAGGTCGCCCGACTCAGGCGGCCTCCTGCACCGTCGCCAGCGGCGTGATGCCGCTGACCTCCGGTGCGGAGCGCATCCACTCCACGTAGGCCTCGTTGCGCGCGATCACGTCCTGGTACGCCTCGTCGGCGAGCACCATCAGCGCCGGTGCGCTGAGAGCCGCCGGCGAGTCGGGGTGCCAGCCCAGGACCAGCCGCCAGCGCAGCGGGGCACCCCGCAGCGGCCGGCTGGTGAGCCCGGCGGGCGGACGGAAGGTGGCCTGGCACAGCCCGATCGCCAGGCCCAGCTCGACCATGTCGACGCAGGCCCGCGCGTCGGTCTCGAGCATCTTGCGCGGCGCGAACCCGGCCCGCGCGCAGGCCGCGGCGAAGCAGTCGGAGAAGCAGGTGTCGCCGGCGCCGGCCACCCAGTGTTCCTCGGCCAGCTCGGCGAGGTCCACGTCCTTCTCCTTGGCCTGCGGGTGGTCCTCGGGCATCAGCACGCAGACCGCGTTGACCGCGATGGTCTGCCAGACCAGCCCGAACTCGGCTGACGGCAGGGCGTCGCCGCAGACCCCGACCTGGGCGTAGTCCAGCTTCCCGGCGAGCACCATGGCGGCCAGCTCGTCCACGTAGTACGACGCGTGGGTGGTGATCTGGGCGTCCGGCTGCGCCTCGGCGAGGCGGTGCACCAGGTGTGCGACCACCGGCCCGCCGACCGCGCCGATCCGGTAACGGCTCATCATGTCGCCGCCACCGGCGGCCAGCCGGGCGGCCTCGTCCTGCAGGCCCTTCATGGCGGGCAGCAGCACCCTGGCGCGTGAGAGCACCAGCTCACCCAGTGCGGTCGGGCGTGCGCCGCGGCGGTCCCGGTCGAAAAGCGGTCCGCCCAGGGTGCGCTCGATGCGCTGCAATTGCGCGGTGAGCGCCGGTTGGGCCAGACCCAGCTGGGACGCGGCTTTGGTCACGCTGCCGGTCTCCGCGATGGCGCAGACCACCTTCAGATGCCGCAGCTCGAGGTTCATAGCGTGACGTTAGGACGTTAATGGGATCGAAAGCTAGCCCTGTGAGCCGGGGAAAGATCCGCAAGCTGTGACAAACATATTAACGAACAGCACAGACTCCGCTTACCGCATGTTCTCCGCAATCCGTTACAGATCACGCGCATAGGTGGTGCGAGCGGTCACCATGTCGCGGATCTTGTCGATCACGCCGAGGGCCGGGTCGACCACCTTGTTCCACGGCGGCGTCGACGGCGTACGCGGGTGCGGCCGGGTCGGCGCGGCCTCCTCGGCGGTCTCCACCCGGTTGCCGAGCCGGATCATGTCCTCGGCCGGGACCATCTGCTCCAGCAGCGGGAACAGCTCCTCGGCGTCGGCAGCGACGTGCCGCCGGACGGCCTCGACCACGGGCCCGGCCGTACCGTCGCTCTCCAGCCCGGCCATCAGCAGCAGCAACTCGCGGTCCTCGGCCAGCTCGCGATCGGCGATCGCGTCGCCGCCCGGCACCACGGCCCGGATCGCCGGATAGAGATACTGCTCCTCCGCGGACAGGTGCCGGGAGAGCGTCGCGACCAGGACCGACGCCACGCGGGAGTCGTCCGGGTCGCCGGTCAGCCGGTCGGCGAGCGCGAGCAGCTCCCGGTGCTGCTCGCCGAGGACATCGACGATGCTGCGCCCGGAGGTCTCACCGCCGACCGGCGGCAACGGGGGAAGATTCACTTCAGACACGGCGCCGGGATACCCGGTACCGCTCTCCGCCCAAACTTCCCCATCCGACCACCCCGGGATCGGACTGAAGACTTGCACCCTCTTACTGGTAAGAAAGGCGGATGAACACCACCGCCGTGGACGAGGTCACCGGCCTCTGCCGGGACCTGCTGCGCATCGACACCACCAACACCGGAGACCCGCGGACCACCGTGGGCGAGCGGGTCGCCGCCGAGTACGTGGCCGAGCGGCTCGACGAGGTCGGCATCGAGACGCGGCTGCTCGAATCGGCGCCCACGCGGGCCAACCTGATCGCCCGCATCCCCGGCGCCGACCGTTCCCGCGGCGCGCTGCTGGTGCACGGCCACCTCGACGTGGTGCCGGCCGACGCCGGCGAGTGGTCGGTGCCGCCGTTCGCCGGCGAGGAGAAGGACGGCTATCTGTGGGGCCGCGGCGCCGTCGACATGAAGGACTTCGACGCGATGGTGCTCGCCGTGGTCCGCGAGTGGCAGCGCACCGGCTACACCCCGCCGCGCGACATCGTCCTGGCCTACACCGCCGACGAGGAAGCCGGCATGGAGTACGGCTCCCAGTGGCTGGTCCGCAACCACGCCGACCTCTTCGAGGGCTGCACCGAGGCGATCGGCGAGGTCGGCGGGTACTCCTACACGATCAACGACGACCTGCGCCTCTACCTGGTGCAGACCGCCGAGAAGGGCCTGGACTGGCTGCGCCTGCACGCGCACGGCCGCCCCGGCCACGGCTCCTTCATCCACGACGACAACGCGGTCACCGCGCTCGCCGAGGCGGTCGCCCGGGTCGGCCGGCACCGCTTCCCGGTGGTGCTCACCCCGACCGTGCGGACCTTCCTGGAGCAGGTCAGCGAGGCGCTCGGCATCGACCTCGACCCGGAGCAGCCGGAACTGGCCGTGGCCAAGCTCGGCCCGATCGCCAACCTGATCGGCGCCACCCTGCGCAACACCGCCAACCCGACCCGCCTGGAAGCCGGCTACAAGGACAACGTCATCCCCGGCAAGGCCTCGGCCACCATCGACTGCCGCACCCTGCCCGGGCACGCCGACGCCTTCCTCGCCGAACTGCGCGAGGTGATCGGGCCGGACGTGGAGATCGAGCACGTGCACCAGCAGTCGGCCGTCGAGACCTCCTTCGACGGTGCGCTGGTCGACGCGATGGGGGCCGCGCTGCGCGCCGAGGACCCGGGTGCGCGTACCGTGCCGTACCTGATGTCGGGCGGCACCGACGCCAAGGCGTTCGCCACCCTGGGCATCCGCTGCTTCGGGTTCGCGCCGCTGCGGCTGCCGCCGGACCTCAACTTCAGTGCTCTCTTCCACGGCATCGACGAGCGGGTTCCGGTGGAGGGACTAAAGTTCGGCGTGCGTGTGCTCGACAGACTGCTCCGAAACAGCTGATTCCGGAAGGACCCCCAGATGAGCGACCAGAACGCTGAGCTCGACGCCGCCCTCGAACAGGTGGTCGAGGCGGCGCGGGCGCACCTCGCGGCCGTCAAGGCGGCCGCCGGGCGGATTGACGACGACGACGTCTGGCAGGCATACGTCGACCTCAACAACGCCTCTTTCGCGTACGACGAGAAGCTGCTCGACGCCTACGGCGAGGTCACGCCGTGGGACGTCGAGTCGATCGATCCGGACGAGGCGGACCACCGCTTCGGCATGGTCGGCGACGGTGCCGAGGATGGCGCCGGCGACCCGTACCCGCAGGTCGTCTCGGTCCGGCAGCGCCGCGACTACCGGGTGCCCAGCGTCGCCGCGCTGCTGCGCGTCGCCGAGACGGCCCGCCGCAGCGCGGTGCCGGATGACGAGGACCCGGGCCCGGTCGAGTCGGTCGGCGAGGCCGTGCTGGAGCTGCTCCAGGCCGGTGACGGATCCCTGGCCTCGCTCGACGTGCCGGAGCTGGAGCCGCTCGACGGCCTGCTCACGGTCACCGAGGTCACCGCGCCGCTCGACCTGGAGGCCTTCGACGACGCCGACGGCAGCGGCCCGTTCGCCCCGGTCGAGGGCGACCAGCTGGTCGGCCGCCTCGACGAGCACCCCTTCCTGCCCGACGAGGAAGAGGACCACGCGGGCCACAACCATTGAGAACCACCTGGTCGCTCGAGGCGACCAGGTCACGGTCCCTCATCGGTACGGCCTACTGCTCCCGCGTCACTACACCGCCCGGGGCGGCTCATTCCCATGGGCCGCCGTCCCTGGGAGTAGCGGTGCAGGGGGCACCGTGACGCGGCCGGCGCGCCATATCGAGGAAGCCCGTCCGGCAACCGCCGGACGGGCTTCTCAGTAACTCAGATTGGGCTGGGGAGTGGGCTGGACCCGGCGGCGGAGCATCACCTTGCGGGTGCCGTCGCGGAAGAGCTGGACCTTGGCCAGCTCCCAGCCGGAGAACTCCGCCTGTATGGCGAGCTGCGCCGCCGCGGTCAGACGATCGACATTCGAAGGCAACCGCAGCGGCGCGTATTCGTAGTCCATGCGATCTAATATGCTCCCGCCCCGGGCTGGGGCACCAGCCCCTCCCGCCGTGATTCCCGCCCGGCCTCGGCGGGCCTCCCGCAGCGCCCGCAGGCAGGGCGGCGGCGCAGGTGGTAGGCGTAGGCGGCGGCGCCCAGCGCCACACTCCACAGCGGCCACAGCAGGCCCGGCGCGGACGCTCCGGTGAACAGGTTCCCGGCGCCCGGCGCGGTGAACAGCGACACCGACGCGGCCGCGACCAGGATCGCCACGACCGTCGCCGGGACGGTCGCCAGCCGGATCGGCACCGGGCGGCCGGCCAGGCCGATCATCCAGCGCGGGAACCGCTCGCCCCAGCGCTGCGCCAGCCCGAGCGTCAGCACCGCACCCACCAGGGCGAACGACCCCAGCCCGGCGGCCGCGACGAGGATCCCCTCGGCGCGCATCTGCTCGAGGAACGCGTCGTCGATGCCGAGTGGGATGCCGGCCGCCCACGACAGCCGCGACACCGCGTAGAGGGCGGGCACCGTCGCGGCGACGCCGACCGCGACCCGGCCCCACCGGGCGGCCCGTTCCGGTTCGGTCCAGCCGCCGCCGCCGGTGGCGCGGCGCCCGCACCGCTCGCACGCTCCCGCGCTGCGCCGCTGCCAGGTCAGCGCGGCCCGGGCGACCAGCACCCCACCGATCACGGCGACCAGCTGGTTGCCCAGGTTCCAGGTGAAGATCGCCGAGTAGTCCACCGGCGGCCAGCCGAACGGCAGCCCGGCGATCAGCATCGGGGCGTAACCGGCCAGCGCCAGCAGCCGCGCGTCCGGCACCACGATCAGCAGTGCGGCCGCCACCGGCCACAGCAGGCCGAGGATCGCCAGCCGTCCCGGTCGCGCCGGCGCCGGGTTGCCCGCCGCGATCAGCAGCGCCACCGCGGTGGCGAGCAGCACGGCCGCGAAGATCGGCGCGCCGGTGCCCGGGTCGAGTTCACGCAGGGCGTTGCTGATCCCGTTGTGGTGGTCGTTGGTGCCGAACGGGAACCCGCGCCCGGTGATCGTCCAGCCGAGGGCGAGAGTGCCGTACCCGGCGGCCCAGCCGGCCGCCACCTTGCACGCCGTGTTCGTCATGCCTCCACGCTCGCGCGCAGGAGCACGGCGGAGATCCCCGCGCGGAGGGGACCGCATCCCCTCTCAGAGGGAGACGAACCCCGACCGGTACGCGACCACGACCGCCTGGGTCCGGTCCCGCACCCCGAGTTTGCCCAGCACGCTCCCGACATGCGTCTTGATCGTCTCGACCCCGAGCACCAGCCGCTCGGCGATCTCCGCGTTCGACAGGCCCTCCGCCATCAGGGTCAGCACCTCGGCCTCCCGGGCGGTCAGCCCCGCCTCACCGACCCGGCCGTCCGGCGGGCCGTACGCCGCCGCCAACCGCCGGACCGCCTCCGGGAACAGCAGCGAGTCACCGCGGGCCACCACCCGGACCGCCTCGACGATCTGCTCCGGCCGGGAGCGTTTCAGCAGGAACCCGGCCGCGCCGGCGCGCAGCGCCTGATAGACGTACTCGTCGTTGGCGAACGTGGTCACCACCAGGATCCTGGGCGGCTCGGGGAACCGTTCGAGCAACAGCCGGGTCGCTTGGATGCCGTCCATCCGCGGCATCCGCACATCCATCAGCACCACGTCCGGCCGCAGCCGCAGCGCCGCGGGCAGCACCTCGGTGCCGTCGGCGACCTCGCCGGCGACGGTGAGGTCCGGCTCGGCGGCGAGGATCGCCCGCAGCCCGGCCCGCACGAGCGCGTCGTCGTCGACGATCAGCACCCCGGTCATGACAGCGGCAGCCGGGCGATCACTTCCCAGCGGTCCCCGGCCGGCCCGGCGGTCAGGGCGCCGCCGATCAGCCGCACCCGTTCCCGCATGCCCGCGACACCGTGACCCCCGTCGCGAACGCTGCCCCCGGCCACCGCCGGGTTGGTCACCTCGATCACCAGTTCGTCCTCCTGCCGGATGCGCAGCGTGGCCGGCCCGGTGCCGTGCCGGGCCGCGTTGGTCAATGACTCCTGCACGATGCGGAACGCCTCCCGCGACACCTGCGGCGGCACGTCCACCTCCGCCACCTCGGCCCGCACGTCGCCGGTGAGCAGCCGGCCCAGGTCGGCGAGGGTGGGCGCGGCCGCCAGCGCCGCGGCCTCGTCGCGCAGGATGCCGAGGACCGCGTCCAACTCGCCGGTGGCCGTCCGCCCGGTCTCCTCGATCGCGCCCAGCGCCTGCCGGGCGAAGCCGGGATCGTGATCGAAGACCGCCCGCGCCGCCCCGGCCTGCAGGGTCATCGCGGTCAGCGCGTGCCCGACCGAGTCGTGCAGCTCACGGGCCAGCCGGTTGCGCTCGGCGAGCCGCCGCTCCTGCTCGCGCACCTCGGCGAGACGCGCGGCGGGGGAGGGGCCGAGCAGCACCGGCGCCATCGTGGCGGCCAGCCGGCCCAGCCCGGCGGTCGCGTAGAGCGCGGCGATCAGCAGCAGCGGCCCGGCCGGGATCCACCACCGGGACGGCCCGGTGCCCAGCCCGGACCCACCGGTCAGGGCCACCATCGCGACCGGGACGGCGATGAGCACCACCGTGCCGATCGCCACCCCGTTGAGCAGGTGCAGCCCGAACCAGAGCGCGGCGCGTAGCCGGGTCTCCAGCTCCGGCGGCCGGCCCCGGTCGTGGGCGGGCAGATCCACCTCGAGCAGCGCCCGGGCCGCCGCGATCTCCAGCTCCCGGGTGCCGCTCAGGAACGGCGGGATCAGCGCGATCACCGCGGCCACCGCGATGCTGGCGAGCAGGCCCGGCTCGCTGCCGCCGCTGCGCACCACGGTCTGCACCAGCAGCCCGGTGCCCAACGCGTACGGCAGCGCCAGCACCGCCCCGAGCAGCAGGAACACCGCCCGCCGGTAGGTGGCGGCGGTGACCAGCGGGCGCAGCAGCCGGCTCATCCGTCGGTGTGCGGGTAACCGACGCCTTCGCGTTCCGGATAGCCGACGTCGATCGCGGACACGTCGTCCAGCGCCATCGCGATCTCCGGCGGCAGGACCAGCTGCTCGCTGCGCAGGGCGCCCTGCAGCTGCCCGGCGGTGCGGGCGCCCAGGATCGGGGCGGCCACCCCCGGCCGGTCCCGGATCCAGGCGAGCGCGACCTCGAGCGGGGAGACGCCGAGGCCGCCCGCCGCGATCACCACCGCCTCGACGATGCTGGAGCTGCGCGGCTCCAGATACGTCTGCACGAACGGCGCCATGTGCTCGGAGGCGCCCCGCGAGTCCAGGGGGCGGCCGTTGCGGTACTTGCCGGTGAGCACGCCACGGCCCAGCGGCGACCAGGCCAGCACCCCGAAGCCCAGGGCCGCCGCGGCCGGCAGCAGCTCCCGCTCGATGCCGCGCTCCAGCAGCGAGTACTCCATCTGGGCGGCCACGATCGGGGCCCGTCCGGGGTACGCCGACTGCCACGTCGCCGCCCGTGCGGTCTGCCAGGTCGCGAAGTTGGAGACCCCCACGTACCGCACCCGGCCGGTGGCGACGGCGTGGTCGAGGGCGGACAGCGTCTCCTCGAACGGGGTCTGCGCGTCATAGCCGTGCACCTGCCACAGGTCGACGTAGTCGGTGCCGAGCCGGCGCAGCGACGCGTCGAGCGAACGCAGCAGGTTGCCACGGGAGCCGTCCCGCGGACGGTAGCGGTGCGGGGTGAGACCGGCCTTGGTGGCGATCACCACCTCGTCGCGGGGCACCAGGTGGTCGAGCAGGGAGCCGATCACCGACTCGGCGTCGCCGTCGCCGTACACATCCGCGGTGTCGATCAGCGTGCCGCCGGCCTCCAGGAAGATCTTCAACTGGTCGGCCGCGTCGTCGGGGTCGGTGTCGCGTCCCCAGGTCATGGTGCCGAGCGCGAGCCGCGAAACCGCTAGCCCGCTTCGGCCGAGCGGTCGCTGATGCATGAGTGAACCTTATTCAGACTGGTTGCATAGCGAAATGGCCCGGCCCCACGCGGCGCGTCGGTTACCGGACGGAAATATGCTTTGCGGCGGCGGAACACAAGATCTCGGGAGGCGTACGTGCGGCTCGGACTCAGCCTCGGCTATCAGACGGCGTGGAGCACGCCCGCCGACCATCTGGCCATGGCACGGGAGGCCGACCGGCTCGGTTACTCCGTGGTGTGGGCGGCGGAGGCGTACGGCTCGGACACGGTGAGCATGCTGGCCTGGTTCGCCGGGCAGACCGAGCGGATCGACCTGGGCGCCGCGGTGATGCAGATCCCGGCGCGGACCCCGGCGATGACCGCGATGACCGCCGCGACCATCGACGCGATCTCGGGCGGCCGGTTCCGGCTCGGGCTCGGCGTCTCCGGCCCGCAGGTCTCCGAGGGCTGGCACGGGGTGCGGTTCGCCAAGCCGCTGGCCCGCACCCGGGAGTACGTGGACATCGTGCGGATGGCCGTCGCCCGGCAGCCGGTGTCCTACGCCGGCGAGCATTACACGCTGCCGCTTCCCGGTGGCGCCGGCAAGGCGATCAAGCTGGGTTTCCACCCGCCGCGCACCGAGATTCCGGTCTATCTGGCCGCCGTCGGGCCGAAGAACCTGGAGCTGGCCGGTGAGATCGCCGACGGCTGGCTGGCCATCTTCTTCGCCCCGGACGCGGCCGCCGACCATCTGGGCCACATCGCCCGCGGCCGGGAGAAGCGTGGGCTGGACATGACCGGTTTCGACGTGGCGCCGACCGTGCCGGTGGTGCTCGGCGACGACCTGGCCGCCTGCGCCGACGTGATCCGGTGGTACGCGGCGCTCTACATCGGCGGGATGGGCAGCCGGGAGCAGAACTTCTACAACAAGCTCGCGGTGCGGATGGGCTACGCCGAGGAGGCGAAGCGGGTCCAGGATCTCTACCTGAGCAAGCAGGTGGCCGAGGCGGCCGAGGCGGTGCCGCAGGAGTTCATCGAGCGCACCTCGCTGATCGGGACCAAGGACCGGATCCGCGAGCGGCTCCGCGAGTACGCGGCGGCGGGCGTCGGCACGCTGTCGATCAGCCCGTACGTGGGCGACCTGGACGGCGGGATCGCCACGCTGCGCACGGTCGCCGAGGCGTTCGACGAGGCGGGTGTGGCGGGCTGATGGCGACCGTTCTGCTGCTGCGGCACGGCCGGACCACGGCGAACGCGTCCGGCGGCCTGGCCGGCCGGCAACCGGTGGAGCTCGACGACACCGGCCGCGCGCAGGCCGCCCGGGTCGGTGAGCGGTTGCGGGAGCTGCCGCTCGCCGCGGTGGTCACCAGTCCGCTGATCCGCTGCCGGCAGACCCTTCAGGTGGCGCTGCCGCAGGCCGAGCCGGTCGCCGACGACGGCCTGATCGAGTGCGGTTACGGCGACTGGGAGGGCCGCCCGCTGAAGGAGCTGGCGAAGGAGCCGCTCTGGCCGGTGGTCCAGCAGCACCCGAGCGCCGCGGTCTTCCCGAACGGGGAGGCGATGGCCGACATGTCGGCTCGGGCGGTCGCGGCGGTGCGGGCGTGGGACGCGAAGGTGACCGCGGAGCACGGCCCGGAGGCGGTCTGGCTGGCGTGCAGCCACGGCGATGTGATCAAGGCCATCGCGGCGGACGCGCTGGGCCTGCACCTGGACCAGTTCCAGCGGATCGTGGCGGACCCGGCGTCGATCACGGTGATCCGTTACACGCCGACCCGGCCGTTCCTGGTCCGGCTCAACGAGACCGGTGAGCTGGGCTCGCTCGTACCCCCGAAAACTCAGGACCGGGAGAAGGCCGCCGAGAGTGACGCGGCGGTGGGTGGCGGCGCCGGAGGCGGCGTGTAATTCACGCTCTGTGACTGCACTGTCGCCGCAGCGTGTGCCCCTTTGCGCCCTCGGCGAACCCGGCACAGTGACCCGCGCGGTCGGCAGCGACGATGGTTAGGGTTGTCCCCATGACCCACCAAGTGCATGCCTTCGAGCCGCCCGAGCGGTTCGTCGCCGGGACGGTGGGCGAGCCGGGGGACCGCACTTTCTACCTCCAGGCCCGCGGTGGTGGCCGGGTGATCAGCGTCGCCCTGGAGAAGGTTCAGGTGTCGCTGCTCGCCGAGAAGCTCGAGGAGCTGCTGGTCGAGGCGAACAAGCGGTTCGGTGTCTCCCTGCCCGAGGGCTCGCTGCCGGCGGTGCACGACAACGAGCCGCTCGACACGCCGGTCGACGAGGAGTTCCGGGTCGGCACGCTGGGCCTGGCCTTCGACGTGGACACCAGCACCGTGGTGATCGAGGCGATCGAGGCCGGTGAGCCCGAGGCCGGCCTGTCCGGCGCCGAGCTGGGTGGCGACGACGTCGACGACGACGAGGATGCCGAGGACGACGAGCCGGACGACGATCTGGACCGGTTGCGGGTCCGGCTGACTCCGGAGGCGACCCGGGCGTTCATCGACCGGGCCCGCCGGGTGGTGGCGGCCGGCCGGCCGCCGTGCCCGCTCTGCGGCCAGCCGCTCGACCCGGCCGGTCACCTCTGTCCCCGGCACAACGGTTACCACCGGTGACGGCTGAGCCGACGGCCGTGCTCGCCGAGTCGGACGCGCTCGAACTGCTCGGCCGCGGCCGGATCGAGATCGAGGGGCGTCTGGTGGACGCCTCCAACACCACACTGCGTGCCGAGATCAGCCTGGACGGGCTGACCCGGCGCTGCGTCTACAAGCCGGTCCGCGGTGAGCGCCCGCTCTGGGACTTTCCGGACGGCACGCTGGCCGGGCGTGAGGTCTCGGCATATCTGGTGTCCCGGGCCACCGGCTGGGATCTGGTGCCGCCGACGATCCTGCGGGACGGCCCGCTGGGGCCGGGCGCGCTGCAGCTGTGGATCGACGAGCCGGAGGAGGCGCCCGGCCTGATCGGTTTCGTCCCGGCCTACGACGTGCCGCCCGGCTGGTTCGCGGTGGCCGCCGCCCGGGACGACGACGGCGACGCCTATGCGCTGGCGCACGCCGACGATCCGCGGCTGGCCCGGCTCGCGATCTTCGACGCGGTGATCAACAACGCCGACCGCAAGGGCGGGCACGTGCTCTACCCGTCCACCGGTGGGGTGCACGGGGTGGACCACGGCGTCAGCTTCCACGTGGAGAACAAGCTGCGCACGGTGCTGTGGGGCTGGACCGGCCGCCCGCTGCCGGACGAGGCGGTGGAGGTGCTCACCAAGCTCGGCGAGCAGCTCTCCGGGCCGCTCGGCGCGCTGCTGGAGGAGCACCTGACGATCTCCGAGGTGCAGCACACCGCGCTGCGGCTCAAGCGGCTGCTGCGGGCCTGCAAGTTCCCGAAACCGCCGCAGGACTGGCCGGCCATCCCGTGGCCGCCGATCTGACGGCGCCGGCGCCGTAGAGGTTTAGGTCACGCGCCCAGGGTGCGCGCGGGTGCCGCTGGATAGGCTCCGACCATGGACGCTTGGACCGGGCACGACGTACCTCGCCTGCCGGAAACGCCGGGGCGCGCACCGCTGCGGCTCTACGACACGGCGCGTGGGTCGGTGCAACCCAGCACGCCGGGCTCGACGGCGACGATGTATGTCTGCGGCATCACGCCGTATGACGCGACCCACCTCGGGCACGCCGCCACGATGATCACCTTCGACCTGGTGAACCGGATGTGGCGCGACGCCGGCCACGACGTGCGTTACGTGCAGAACGTGACCGACATCGACGATCCGCTGCTGGAGCGTGCGCAGCGCGACGGCGAGGACTGGATCGTGCTGGCGATGCGCGAGACCGCGCTGTTCCGTGAGGACATGGAGGCGCTGCGGATCATTCCGCCGGCCCACTACGTCGGGGCGGTCGAGTCGATCCCGAAGATCGTCGGGCACGTGACCGAGCTGGTCGGCCGCGGCGCGGCGTACCGGTTGGACGACGGCACCGGCGACGTCTATTTCGACATCAGCGCCGCACCCCGCTTCGGTTACGAGTCGCACCTGTCGCGCGACGAGATGATCTCGCTCTCCGCGGAGCGGGGCGGCGACCCGGAGCGGGCCGGCAAGCGTGACCCGCTCGACCCGCTGCTGTGGCGCGGCGCCCGCGACGGCGAGCCGGTCTGGGACGGTGGCGAGCTCGGCCCGGGCCGTCCCGGCTGGCACATCGAGTGCGCCACCATCGCGCTGGACCTGCTCGGCGACACGATCGACGTGCAGGGCGGCGGCAACGACCTGCTCTACCCGCACCACGAGTGCTCGGCGGCGCACGCCGAGGTGCTCACCGGTGCGGAGCCGTTCGCCGCGCACTACGCGCACGCCGGCATGATCGGCCTGGACGGCGAGAAGATGTCGAAGTCGCGGGGCAACCTGGTCTTCGTGTCCCGGCTGCGCGGCGACGGCGTGGACCCGATGGCGGTTCGCCTGGGCCTGCTCTCCGGCCATTACCGCAGCGACCGGGACTGGACCGACGACGTGCTGAAGGCGGGCCTGGGCCGGCTGGCGCGCTGGCGCGAGGCGGCGGCTGCTGCGGCCGGCCCGTCCGGCGCCGGGTTGCTCGGCGCGGTCCGGGAGGCTCTGGCCGACGATCTCGACACGCCGGGCGTGTTGGCTCTGGTGGACGCCTGGGCGGAGGCCGCACTGGCCGGCGCCGGCGACGACACGGATGCGCCGGCGCTGATGTCCGAGACGGTGAATGCCCTGCTCGGAGTGCGTTTGTAGGAATGTGGAAAGGCCCCCGACCGCACTGCGGACGGGGGCCTTTCGGCGTTTGCGGGACGGCCGGGGAAAGCAATGCCCCGCGCGACCATAACCCGCATTCTCCGGGCCCGGAGCAGATTCCACTAAATCCTGACCGAACGTCGAATATCGGGTCAAAATCGGAGAATTTAGCCAGCCATTGGGACAGACTCTCCTTAGTCGAAACAACGTCCCGAAAGGAAACATCATGCGTCGTACGGCTCTGTTCCTCGGCGGTCTCTTCCTGGCCACCGGCGCGAGCCTGGCCCTGGCCGGTCCCGCCTCCGCCGCGGACACCGGCTGCCGTAAGCCCTGCAACTCGGGCGGTGGCCTCGCGGTGGTTCACAGCGCGCCGCGGCCGATCATCCTCGACGTCGAGGACGACGACTGCTACTACCCGAGCGGCTACCTGAGCAGCTACAGCAACGGTGGCGGCTACGTCCACGGCCTGAGCGGCGGCTACGGCGGCGGCGACACCAATGTCGGCCTGCTCAACGGCTCGAACATCCTGTCCGGGATCGGCATCCTCGGTATCGGCGGAGCTTCTGCCTGAGCACCGCTGACGTCAGGATGCGCGAGCGTTTCCTGTAAGTCACCGTCGGGGTGAAAGCCCGGATCTCCGGACCTTCCGCTCGACCAGTAAGACAGCCCGGGCCCGGGACGCCAGCAGGCGTTCCGGGCCCGGCTGTTCTCGCTGCACAACGGTCCACGGAATGCCGGACATTTGCGCTCCCCGGCCCGGCCGGAATGCGGTCAACCGCCGCCGGCGCGGACCAGCCCGGACTCGTACGCGTAAACCACCGCCTGCACCCGGTCCCGCAACCCGAGTTTCATCAGCACCCGCGCCACATGCGTCTTCACCGTCGCCTCGCCGACGGTGAGCGCCGCCGCGATCTCGGAATTCGACATCCCACGCGCCATCAGCCGCAGCACGTCGACCTCACGCGGCGTCAGTTCGCCCACCTCCGGCGGCGGCACCGGCCCGGGCCGCCCGGCGAACGCCGAGATCACCCGCGTCGTGACCGCCGGATCGAGCAGCGCCTCACCGGCCGCCACCACCCGGATCGCGGTGATCAGATGTTCCGGCGAGGAGACCTTCAGCAGGAATCCGCTGGCCCCGGCCTGCAGCGCCCGGTACAGGTTCTCGTCCGAGTCGAACGTGGTCAGCACGATGACCCGCGGCGGATCCGGGGCGCCGAGCAGGGTCCGGGTGGCGGTCAGCCCGTCCTGGCGGGGCATCGCGATGTCCATCAGCACCACGTCCGGGCGCAGCCGCCGGGCCACCGAGACTGCCTCGACGCCGTCGCTCGCCTCGCCGACCACGTTCATGTCCGGCTCGGTCTCGATCACCATCCGCAGGCCGGCCCGCAGCATCCGCTGGTCGTCGGCGATCACCACACTGATCGTCACCGGGCCGCCCCCTCCACGACCGCCGGCACGGGCAGCCGCGCCCGGACCTCGAACCCGCCCTGCGGCCGGGGCCCCGCGTGCAGTTCCCCGCCGAACAGGCTGGCCCGCTCGCGCATCCCGATCAGCCCCTGGCCGCCGCCCGGCGCCGGGGGAGCGGGCGGACCGTCGTTCACCACCTCCAGGTGCAGGCCGTCCGCGCGGTAGTCCACGGTCAGCCCGGCCGAGGTGGCGTGCGCGTGTTTCAGCACGTTGGTCAGGGCCTCCTGGACGATCCGGTAGGCCGAGACGTCCACCGCGGGCAGCAGCGGCACCGGGTCGCCGCAGCGCCGCACGGTCACCGGCAGGCCCGCTTCGCGGACCTGGCCGACGAGATCATCCAGGCGGTCCATGCCGACCGGCGGCTGCGCGGTCTCGGCACCGTCACCGCGCAGCAGCCCGAGCGTACGGCGCAGCTCGGTCACCGCGTCCCGCCCGGCCGACTCGATGCCCTGCAACAGTTGCGCGTCCACCGGCAGCCCCGCGTCCAGCCGGCGGCGCACCACCCCGGCCTGGATGACCATCACGGTGACGCTGTGCGCGACCATGTCGTGCAGCTCGCGGGCGATCCGCACCCGCTCCTCCATGACCGCCTCGCGGGCCTGCCGCTCCCGGAACTCGGCCCGCACACCCGCCGCCTCGGTCAGCTTGCGGGCCTGCACCGAGATCACGATGCCCAGCACGTACGGCGCGACCGGAATGAAGATGTCGATCATCGGATCTTCCGGGTTGAAGTACCAGTACGTCGCGACGGTGAGCACGATCGTGGCCGCGCCCAGCAGCCCGCGCCGGACGATCCGCCGGCGGGCGTCGAACGGCGGCACCCAACGGCCGACCGTGTAGGCGCAGATGATCATCGCGACCACCTGCCAGAGGCGGAAGTTGACGGTCTCCTCGCCGCCGATGGTCGCCTCCTCGTAGAAGGTCTCCATCACCGCCAGCGCGTTGGGGATCATGGCGAGCACCGGGATCAGCCGCCGGACCAGGATGAGCAGCGTGGCGCCGGTGAGCGCGAACGGCCACCAGTCGCCCGGCCACTTGATCAGGAGCTCTTCGAGGAGGGCGAAGACCGCGAACCCGGCGGCGACCGCCACGTCCGTACGGCGGATCCGCCCCAGCTGTTGCCGTAACACGCGTCGACGGTACGGGTCGCGCCGGGCGGGCGAACCCACCCCGAGGATGACCGGGCGTCCGCCGCGCGGGGGAGAACGGATCACTCCCGGTACGGGCGACGCCCCGGCGAACCGTTCGTAACGTTCCCCGCCGACGTCCACAGACTAGGGGGAGGAACACGATGTGGCGTAAAGCAGCGGCCGCGAGCCTGGTGGCCGCGCCGATCGCACTGACCGTGGCGACCGGGGTCGACCCGGCGCTCGGCATCCCGGAGCAGTACGGGATCTACCGGCAGCACCCGGGCGCGGTCCAGGCGCACTCGATTCTGCTGCACTGGGCGTGGGTGCTGTTCGTACCCGGCCTGTTGGGCCTGCTCGCGCCGATCCGGCAGCGCGGCGCCGTGCTGGCGCGCATCGCCTGGATCGCGGTGATCATCGGCCTGACCACGTTCTCGGCGCTGATGGCCAACGACTTCGTGCTGCTCGCACTGGAGCAGACCCTGCCCGATGACCAGGTGCGGGCGGTCGACGAGAAGTTCCTGGCGATGAGCGTGACGGTCGCCGGCTGGCAGTGGCCGGGCCTGATCGGATGGGGTCTGTCGCTGATCCTGACCCCGATCGCCGCCGCCCGCGGCCGGGTGATCGACTGGTGGACCGCCGGGGCGGCCCTGCTCGGCATGGCGCTCTACTTCGCGTTCGCGATCTCGCCGGTGCCGCTCTGCCTGCTCGGCCCGATCGTCATGATCGGCGCCTACGGCGCGGCGGCCTGGCGCCTGGTCCGGCCGCGGCCGGCCGGCGCCGAGCCGGACACCTTCGGCGCCTTCCGGCGCGCGTTCGGACAGATCTGCCTGTACGCCGCTCCGCTCTCGTTCGCGATCGGCATGGCGACGGTTCCGGACTGGTCCGGCGACCTCGCGGACAGCGTGGCGAAGCCGGTGCAGACCCAGGTCAGCGCGCTCTTCCTGCACCTGGCGTGGGTGCTGTTCGTGCCCGCGGTGCTCGCCGTGGCGGCCCGTGCCAACCGGTTCACCCAGGTCGCGGCCGGTGTCGCGGTCCTCGCGCTGATCAACTTCAGCGGCCTGATGGTGGGTGACAGCGCGGACCTGGCGGCCCGGCAGGTGCTCGACGCGGCCACCGCCGACAGGGTGGCGGAGGCTCTCGGCGGGCTGCCGGCGTTCACCTTCGGCTGGGCGCTGCCCAGCATGGTGTTCAGTCTGCTCGGCCTGATCGCGGTGGCGGTGGGCGCCGCGGTGAGCCGGGTGACCCGCTGGTGGACGGCGGCGCTCGTGGTCGCCGGCATCGCCGCGTTCCTCGGCCTCGGGCTCGGCCCGATCGGGGTGACCGGTCCGCTGCTGCTGCTCGCCGGTTTCGGGCTGATCGCCCGCGACCTGCGCCGCCTGCCGGTCGCCGAGCAGCCCACTCCGACCCCCGTGCCCGCCTGACCCCCCGGCTGACGCCCAGTGCTCGCCCGCGGGCCCGGGAACGACACTGAGCGTCAGCCGCGATGGCGGGCCGGCTGCCGGCGCCGCGCTCGGGGGGCGAGGCGGCGACCGGCAGCCGGGCCGGACGTCAGATCCACTCGGCGTCGTGGACCAGCAGGGCGATCTGCACCCGGTTGTTCAGATCCAGCTTCGTCAGCAGCCGGGAGACGTGCCCCTTCACGGTCGGCACGCCCATCCTCAGGTCCGCGGCGATCTCGGCGTTCGACCGGCCGTGCCCGACCAGCACCGCCACCTCGCGTTCCCGGTCGGTGAGCACCTCCAGCCGCGCGCGGGCGCCGGCCCGGCGGCTGCCCGCCGCCGGATCGGCGACGTGGTCGATCAGCCGGCGGATCACCGTGGGGGACAGGCTCGCCGCCCCGGACGCCACGGTGCGCACCGCCGCCAGGATGTCCCGCGGCGGGGTGTCCTTGAGCAGGAATCCGCTGGCCCCGCCGCGCAGCGCCTCCAGCACGTACTCGTCCGCGTCGAACGTGGTCAGCACGATCACCTGCGGTGCCCCGGCCCGGCAGCGGATCCGGCGGGTGGCGACCAGCCCGTCCACGCCCGGCATCCGGATGTCCATCAGCATCACGTCCGGCCAGTGCGCGCCGGCCACCGTGACGGCCTGCGCGCCGTCGCCGGCCTCGGCCACCACCTCGATGTCCGGCGAGCCGCCGACCAGGATGCGCAGGCCGGCCCGGACCAGCGGGTCGTCGTCCACGATGGCCAGCCGGATCGGCCGGGCGGCGACGGTCTCGCCGGTGCTGGTCAGGTCGGCCACGGCAGCTCGGCCTCCAGCCGGAACTCGCCCCGCTCGGGGCCGAAGCGCACCTGGCCGCCGGCGAGCGCGACCCGTTCGCCGATCCCGACCAGCCCCAGTCCGGAGGTGGGGGCGTGCGCTGTCGCCGTACCGGAAAGGGGGTTGGTGATCGTGATGCGCAGACCGCGACCGGCGCTGCCGGCCACGCGCACGGCGGCGGCCGGCCGCGAGCCGTGCTTGCGGGCGTTGGTCAGACCCTCCTGGACGATCCGGTACGCGGTGCGGCCGAGCACCACCGGCGGCCCGTCCGGTGGCACCGCGTTGGCGTAGTCCACCGCCATCCCCGCCGCCCGCACGCTCGCCACCAGCCCGGCCATGTCGGCGAGGCCGGGCTGCGGCGGCTCCGGCCGCCCGCTCGGCACCCCGACCACCGCGCGCAACTCCTCCAGGGCCTCGTGCGCGCTGGTCCGGATCGCGCCGGCGGCGACGCTGAGCTCGTCGGCGGAGACCCGCTCGCGCACCTCCAGGGCGCCGGCATGCAGGCTGATCAGCGACATCCGGTGGGCCAGCACGTCGTGCATCTCGCGGGCGATCCGGGCCCGCTCGGTGAGCCGGGCGCGGTCCTCCCGCAGCTCCTGCTCGGCCCGCAGGCGGGCGGCCTGTTCCCGCAGCGACGCGGTGAGCCGCCGGTAGGCCTGCATGAACAGGCCCCAGCCGAGCGCGGCCGCGGTCACCACCGTGCGGATCAAAAGATCGACCCAGATCTCGTACGCGGGGCGCGCGTGCAGCATGAAGTAGATCCCGCCGGTCACCACGTTGACCGCACCGAGCAGGAGCAGCAGTGGCGGCCGGAACCGCACCGCGGCCGTGAACAGCGCCATCGTGATCGCCCCGGTCGCCATGATGGACACCGCGCCGAACGGCAGCAGCGCGACCGTCACGCCCAGCGGGTGCCGGCGTCGCAGCAGCAGCGCCGCGGCGCAGGCCAGGCCGATCGCGACGTCCACCTGCCAGGGCAGGAACGCGCCGGGCCGGGTCGCGTCGCCGAGCAGCAGCATCAGCGACCCGTAGGCCAGCGCGAGCGCGACCGCGATCGCGTCGGCCAGCCGGTTGCGCGCCGTGGCCCGCCGGCTGCCGGGATCGGGTACCAGCAAGGCGAAGAGCATGATCGCAGCCTAGGACGTGCGCGGACGGCGCGGCACCTACCAAAGTAGGGGCCGGCCGCCGGGCCATGGTGAGGAGCCGTTCGCCGCCGCCCCGCGCTAGGCCAGCGCCAGGCCCGGGTCCGGGCCGGGCTCCGCGGCCGGCGCGGGGATCCGGTACTCCTCGGTCAGTGTGGTCATC
The DNA here is from genome assembly GCF_040638955.1 of Actinoplanes sp. NPDC024001. NCBI lineage: Bacteria > Bacillati > Actinomycetota > Actinomycetes > Micromonosporales > Micromonosporaceae > Actinoplanes > Actinoplanes sp. NPDC024001. The sequence continues at coordinate 44,376 of NZ_JBEZZB010000038.1, read as the reverse complement.
GGGCCCGGCCAGGTCGCCTGCGCCACCTCGATCGGCTTGCGGGTCTCGTCGAAGGCCACGTGCAGCAGGTGCAGCACCGGGGTGTCCGGGCGGATCTGCAGGATCTCCGCCTCCTCCCGGCTGGGCTGGCGGGCGCTGATGGTGTCCGTCGCCGAGGTGTAGCGGCGGCCCAGCACCTCCTCCGCCTCCTGGTAGAGGGGCCGGCCGAACGCCTCCATCCGCTCCAGCGAGGTCCCGCTCGTGTCGGTCACCCGGAACCAGGAGGCGCCCACCTCGACCGTGGCGTCGTCGGTGCGCACCAGATGCCGGCGGACCAGCAGCTCGGTGCCGTCGCGCACCCCGAACGCGTCCGCCACCTCCGGCGGCGCGGGCTCCCGGCCGACGGCGACCAGCTGCTGGCGATAGCGGGCGGCCAGGTCGGCGTGGTAGCCGCGGTGCGCGCCGTAGCGGCCACGGGAGAGCCGGTTGAGCCGGCGGCGGGTGCCCCGGACATAGGTTCCGGAGCCGGGCTTGGTGATCAGCAGACCCTCCACGCGCAGCTGGTCCACGGTGCGCTGGACCGTCTGCTTGGCGACGCCGAACATCTCGGCCATGGCCGGGATGGAGGGCAGCCGCTCGCCGGGCTGCCAGTCGCCGCGCCGGATCCGCTCGCGCAACTGGGCCGCGATCTGCCGATGGGGGAACTCGGCGGCGCCCGGATTGATCGTCATCCCTGACCTCCCGACATACCAGCTAGGTTCCTAGGATGCGCCAGGGATGGTGCCGGGCAGCGCAGCGACACGCGTGAATCGTGAGTGAATTGGGACCTATCAGCTACAAGGCTGTCAGGAGCCTGGCGGATAGAAGCTTATTGACCCCATACTGAGTGGACGTTAAGGCGACGAGGTCGAGAAAGGGGGCGGTCGCCAGTAGCCGCTGGTCACCGCCCTCGGGCCTCCGGTCCGCGCGCGGGGAGGAGGGCCCCCTTGCCGGTGCCCATCTTGGTCCAGCCTCCACCGGCGTGCAAGTTCCGGGAGGAGGGGGTTCAGTTGCCGGTTTTCTATCGAGGTCCGCGGGCCGTCATCACCCACGCCGTCGTGGAGGTGCCCGAGCCGGCCCGGCGCCGTTTTCTGGTCGCCCAGCTGGCCGATGTCCACATCGTCCGGCACGACCCCGAGCCGGACGCGACGGGCCGCCAGGCCTTCGGGGTCTCCGCCCTGGTCGCCGCCCTGGTCGCGGTCCCCGTGGTGGGTCCCGCCTCGGTCGTCCTGACCTCCATCCTGTCCGGCCTCCTGCTGGTCAGCGCCCTGTTCTACCTGCGCCCCCGGCCCGGCCGGTGGTGGCAGGTCCGGGCGGTCTACCAGGGCGCCAATGTGGAGATCTTCTCGTCCCGCAGTGATCGGGAGTTCGCCGAGTTCTGCCGGGGCCTCGTCAGGTCGCTGGAATATCGCGACCTATGATCCTCCGCCCCACCGTGTGTCCGATTTGTCCTCTAGGATATTCTGCGCGGGTTCACTAGCGACGCAGCAGTCTGCCTGGTCGCAGACATGTCCGATTCGCGTTTTTGGAGTGGGTGGGAAGGGCGGATGGCGTCAGCGCACGACGACCTGTTGCCCGCCGTCGCCCGGCGGCGGGTGCGGTTGGCGCTCCGGTCCGCCCGGGAGGCCACCGGCCTGAGCCAGCAGGACGTGGCCGGCGCGATCGGCTGGTCGCTCTCCAAACTGCAGCGGATCGAGCTCGGCGAGGTGACCATCTCGCCGACCGATCTGCGCGCCGCCCTCGAGAAATACGGCGTCACCGACGAGAACTACATCGCCTCGCTGATGGAGGACGCCTGGGCCGCCCGCCGCGAGCGGTACTGGACGAATCCGGAATATCGCGAGCACCTGCCGCCCGGTCTGCTCCAGTTGCTGCAGTTCGAGCTCGCCGCCACCTCGATCCGTGAGTACCAGACCGCCATGGTGCCGGGGCACCTGCAGACGGCGGCCGCCGCGGACGCCACGATCGGGTGGTTCGACAAGAGCCTCACCGACGACGAGCGCCGCGTTCGCCGCGACGTCCGGCTGTCGCGCAAGCGGGACGTCTTCGAGCGCGAGGGTGCGCCGCACTACCTGCTGCTGCTCGACGAGTCCGCGCTGTGGCGCTCGGTCGGTGGTCTGCAGGTGGCCGCTGACCAGTTCGAAAGCCTGGCCGAGGAGGCCGCACTCCCCAATGTGCACGTTCGGGTGCTGCCGATGGATGCCGGCGCCCTGATGGGCTCCTCGGGCGCCTTCGTGGTGCTCGACCTGAGTGACGAGCCCGACGACGCGGTGCTCTACCGCGAGACCTACCTTCGGGATGAACTGGTCCAGGACCCGGCCGAGGTCGGTTATCACCGTGATGTCTTCGAGCGTTTCTGGTATAGGGCGCTCGATGAGGACGCCAGCAGGGCGCTGATTCTCGCCCGCGTGTACGACCTGCGCGCGAGAATCGCCAGAGCAGCCTGTGGCGTTGATGGAACGCCAACATAACGAGATGAAAGTCGAGGAAGAGATAAAATGGGTGACACCACAACGAGGTGGACGCGCAGTTCCTACTGCGCGACTGGTTCCTGCGTCGAGGTCGCGATGATCGACGACGATGTCATCGCGCTTCGGGACGGCAAGAACCCGGCTCTACCCGCTCTGGTGTTCACTCGTGCGGACTGGAACGACTTCCTCGACGACATCGCTGGTGGCAAGCTCACCCGCGCCTGATCGCTGATCCCCGCTGGGCCCGGCCCAGCGGGGATCACTCGTCTCACCAGGAGCCGGCGGTGGGGCCGGCCGAGCCGCCCCGGCGGCGCAGGTACTTCTCGAACTCACTGGCGATCTCGTCGCCGGTCAGCGGCTGGATACCGGCGTCGCCGACCCGCTCCTCCAGCTCCCGCACGTACTCACCGAGCTCGGAGTCCTGCTCGGCGGCGGCGCGGACCTTCTTCTCCCAGTCGTCGGCCTGCTCGGCCAGGTCGGCCATCGGCACCGGCAGGTCGAGGACGTCCTCGATGCGGCTCAGCAGGGCGAGCGTCGCCTTCGGGCAGGGCGGGTTGTTCGCGTAGTGCGGGACGTGCACCCAGAACGACAGGGCGTCCAGCTCGGCTCGGGTGGCCGCCTCCTGCAGCACCCCGACGATGCCGGTGGGCCCGTCGTAGCGGGTCGGCACCACCTTGTACTTCTCGGCGATCTCGCGGTCCGACGCACTGCCGCTGATCGGCAGGGGCCGGGTGTAGGGCACGTCGGCGAGCAGCGCACCGAGCAGCACGATGCGGTTCACCTCCAGGCTGTGGCAGATCTCCAGCACCGATTCGCAGAAGGTGCGCCACCGCATGCTCGGCTCGATGCCGCGGATCAGCACCACGTCACGCTCGGCGCCGGGCGGGCTGGCCACGGTGAACCGGGTGGTCGGCCACTCGATCTTTCGGGTCTCGCCCTCGGCCATGGTGATGGTGGGCCGGCTGACCTGGAAGTCGTAGAAGTCCTCGGGGTCGATGCTGGTGACCTCACGGGCCTGCCAGACCTGCTCGAGGTGTTCCACGGCCGCGGTCGAAGCGTCCGCAGCGTCGTTCCAGCCCTCGAAGGCAGCGATCGCCACGGGGGAGCGGAGCAGCGGGAGGCCGTCGAACTCAGTCATGCAGACAGCCTACGTGCGGGCGTCGGGACGCACCCGTCGGCGGTACTCGGCGTGCCGTTCCGGCCACATCGAGGAATGCCCGGATGGCCGCCCCGGTATCCGCGCATAATTCGCCTATGACCGACCACGTCGACCAGGTTCTCGGGCCCACCGACGACACCGTGAGCTTCATGCAGGCGCGTGGCATGTTCTACGTGACCGCTCTCTGGGTGCTGGCCGCCTGCTGGGTGCCGATGCTCGGTCTCACCCTGCTGATCAAGATGGCCGCGGGGTACCGGCCGGGCGCCGGTGACATCGTGCTCTATCTGGAGGCCACGCTGATCGTGCCGGCGGTCGTCGCCGGTCTCGCCCTGCTGCTGTTCTGGCGGCGACTCGGCTGGTTGCACACCTCGGTGCACGGCATCGACTTCGCCGCGACCGGGCGCCGGCCGGTGCATCTGCCCTGGTCGGGGATCGGTTCGGTGGCGCTGCACGGGTGGGGGCCGTTCACCGAGCTGGTGATCACGCCGGTGGCCGAGGACTACGCGACCGTGCTGCCCGGGCGGGGCGGCCCGCCGCGGGTGCGCCGGCGCGGGGTGGAGATGGCGTACGTGATCGACGTGGGTGTGATGTCCCCGGGTCCGGAGGTCCTGCTCGCCGAGTTGCACCGGCGGGTGCCCAGCAAGGTTTGACAGGCGTCGCTGCGGCCGCTAGCTTTTAACCTGTTCGTTAATTAACGGAGAGGTTAAATGACTGACCGGCTCAGCGTGATCTTCGCGGCGCTCGCCGACCCGACGCGGCGTGCGATCCTGGCGCGCCTCGCCGAGGGCGAGGCGACCGTGACGGAGCTCGCCGAGCCGTTCGACATCAGCCTCCCCGCGATCTCCCGGCACCTGAAAGTCCTGGAGAACGCCGGCCTGATCTCCCGCAGCCGCTCCGCGCAGTGGCGCTCCAGCCGCCTCGAGGCGGAGCCGCTGCGCGAGGCCACCGCGTGGATGGAGCGATACCGGCGGTTCTGGGACGACAACTTCGCGCGTCTCGACGCCCATCTCAAGCGCATGCAGGAGGAGGGGTCGTGACTGCCTGCACCGAGCGTCACCCAGCCGCACTTCCCGGACGGCCTCGCAGGCGAGGGCCAGAAGGGCACGACAAAGGAGGCACAGCATGACCGACCTCGTCATCACCCGCATCTTCGACGCCCCCCGCGAGATGGTGTACCGGGCGTTCACCGACCCCGACCAGCTCTCCGCCTGGTTCGGCCCGGTCGGCTGGTCGGTGCCGCGCGACAGCGTCGACATGGACGTGCGGGTCGGCGGCCACCAGCGCTTCACCATGGTCAACGACGCCGACCCGGCCATGACGTCACCGGCCAACGCCACGTTCGTCGAGGTCATCGAGAACGAGCTGCTGGTCGGCGAGGAGAATGTCGCCCACATCCCCGAGTTCGGCGCCGACGTGCTGCGCCTGCGCATCGAGTTCCACGACGAGGAGGGCGGGCGGACCCGGCTGGTGCTCACCCAGAGCCCGTTCCCGGAGGCGATGGCCGGCGACGCGCGCGAAGGCTGGGGCTCCAGCTTCACCAAGCTCGACAAGCTGCTCGCCTGACCCGTACGCGACGACGCGCGGCCGCCGGGGATGCCGGCGGCCGCGCGTGTCGTGGTGCGGGTGGTCAGTCGTGGGCGATGGCGCCCAGGACGTTGAGGCGTGCGGCGCGGATCGCCGGCGCCACCGCGGCGATCACACCGACCAGGGCGGCCAGGCCGAGGTAGGTGCCCATCCGGGCCCACGGCAGCACGATCTCGGTGATGCCGTCGTTCTCCAGGGCGCGAGCCACCGCGCTGCCCATGCCGGCACCGACGGTCACGCCGAGCAGCGCGCCGAACACCGAGATCACCACCGCCTCGACGGTGACCATCCGCATGGTCTGGGCGCGGCCGAGGCCGACCGCCCGGAGCAGGCCCAGTTCGCGGGTGCGTTCCAGGACCGACAGGGCGAGCGTGTTCACCACACCCAGCACGGCGATCAGGATGGCCAGCCCGAGCAGGATCTGGATCATCGTGATGACCTGGTCGAACTGGGCCGCCTGCGCGTCGACGAAGGTCTGCTGGTCGGTCGCGGAGACCTCGGGGCTGTCCGCCAGCAGGGCTTTCACCTGCGGCAGCACGGCCGAGACCGGTACGCCGTCGTCGAGCCGGACGAAACCGAGCACCGGTTGGGTGATCCCGAAGTCCTTGATCGCGGCGGCCGGCATCAGGATGCTGCCGGGCAGTTCGTTCTCGGCGAAGAGCATGGCCACGGTGTAGGTGCGCTCGTCACCGCGCGACGTCTGGATCGGCACGGTCGAGCCGACCTGCCAGCCCCGCTCGGCCGCCTCCGGCGCGCTGACCGCGATCTGGTCGTCGCGCAGGGTGGGGGCCGTCGTCCCGTACGCCTGGCCCATCACGGCCAGGTCCTCGGTGGCGGCCACGTAGGTCTGGTCGCCGCCGATCGTCACCAGGTCGTTGTAGAGGCCGGCTGCCGCCCGTACGCCGGGGATCTGCTCGGTCTTGTCCAGCACCGCCGGGTCGTACGTCGGCGGCCGGGGACCGCCCTGATCGCCGCTGATCATGATCTGGGCCTTGAGGATGCGCGCGGCCTCGGTCTTGAGGCTGCTCTTGGCCGAGTCCATGACCACCGTGACGCCGGTGACCAGCGCGATGCCCACCATCAGCGCGGCGGCGGTGATCGCCGTGCGCCGCGGGTTGCGGCCCGAGTTGAGCCGGCCCAGCCGGCCCGGCACCGACCAGGAGAAGATCCGGCCGAGCAGCGACACCACCGGGCGGCTGATCAGCGGGGTGAGCAGCGCGATGCCGATGAACGTCACCAGCACGCCACCCAGGATCAGGTAGAGGGTGCTGTCGCCGGCGTCGGCGAACAGGCCGACCCCGAGCGCGGCCGCGCCCGCCGCGGTGACCAGGGTGCCGGCGACGGTGAGCTTGGTGAGCGGCCGGTCCGGGGTGGCGACGTCCTGCATCGCCGCGACCGGGGCGATCCGCGAGGCGCGCACCGCCGGCAGCACCGCCGCCAGCACGGTCACCACGATCCCCACGACGAACGCGCTGATCACCGCGGAGGCCGGCACCCCGATCGGGGCGAGATCCATGCCGCCGCCCATGCTGCTGAACAGGGCGCCCAGGCCGGCGCCCGCGCCGACCCCGGCGGCCAGGCCGAGGACCGCGGCGATCAGGCCGACGATCACCGCCTCCACCAGCACCGAGTTGATCATCTGGCGGCGGCTGGCGCCGATCGCGCGCAGCAGGGCCAGTTCCCGGGTGCGCTGCGCCACCACGATCGAGAAGGTGTTGAGGATCAGGAAGATCCCGACGAACAGCGCGACGCCGGCGAAGCCGAGCAGGATCTGGTTGAAGAAGCCCAGCCCCTCCTTGATGCTGGCGGCGCTCTCGTCGGCGAGCTGCTCGCCGGTCTTCACCTCGTAGTCCGCGCCGAGCACCGGGGCGAGCCGGTCACGCAGCTGGTCCGGGGTCACGCCGTCGGCGGTGCGCACCACCACCGAGGTGAAGACGTCCTTCTCGCCGAGCATCAGCTCCTGGGCGACCGGGGTGGTGAAGGCGACCTCCTGGACGCCGCTGAGGCTGTCCCGGTCACCGGCGTAACCCCAGATGCCGACCAGCGTGAACTCCCGCTTCGGCTGCTGGGTGAGCACACCGACGCGGTCGCCGACCTTGAACCCGGCCAGCTCGGCGGTGGCGGCGTTCATCGCGATCTCGTCGGCGGCGGTGGGGCCACGGCCGTCCCGCAGCTGGGTGAACTCGTCGGTACCGACCCAGTTCTGGCCGATCCGCGGCGGGCCGAACGAGGTGAGCACCTTGCCGTCGCTGCCGATCACCCGGGCCCCGTCGATGCCGACGACGCCGGTCGCCGTACGTACGCCGTCCTGGGTTTTGATCTTGTCGATGATCGCCGCCGGAAGCGGCGTCGCGACCTCTTCCCCCTCGAACTCCGAGACCTCGACCTTGGGTTTCGCGGTGACCGCGACGTCGGTGGTCGAGTAGGCGTCCGCGAAGATCGAGTCGAAGGTGCGGTTCAGCGTGTCGGTGAGCACCAGCGCACCCGACACGAACATCACCCCGAGCACGACGGCAAGTCCGGAAAGGATCAGCCGGAGCTTGCGCGCGAGCAGGCTCTTCAGCGTGGCGCGCAGCATCAGAGCATCACCGGGTCGGCGTGCGTGTCCAGCCGCTTCATGGTGTCCAGCACCGACTCGGCGGTCGGGTCGGCCAGCTCGTCGACGATCGCGCCGTCGGCCAGGAACACCACCCGGTCGGCGTAGCTGGCCGCCACCGGATCGTGCGTGACCATCACGATGGTCTGCCCGTGCTCGCGCACGCTCATCTTCAAGAACGACAGCACCTCGGCGCCCGAACGCGAGTCCAGGTTGCCGGTCGGCTCGTCGGCGAAGATGACGTCGGGGCGGCCCATCAGCGCCCGCGCGCACGCCACCCGCTGCTGCTGGCCGCCGGAGAGCTGGCTGGGCCGGTGCCCGAGCCGGTCCCGCAGGCCGACCGTGTCGATCACGATGTCCCACCACTGCGGATCGGGCTTGCGGCCGGCGATGTCCAGCGGCAGGCGGATGTTCTCCGCCGCGCTCAGCGTCGGCAACAGGTTGAACTGCTGGAAGATGAAGCCGATCCGGTCCCGGCGCAGCCGGGTCAGTGACTTGTCGTTCAGTTTGCTGATCTCGGTGCCGCCCACGTGCACGGTGCCGCGGTCGACCGTGTCCAGGCCCGCCAGGCAGTGCATGAGCGTCGACTTGCCGCTGCCGGACGGACCCATGATCGCGGTGAACCGGCCCCGTCCGAACTCGGCACTGACCCCCCGCAGCGCCACGACCCGGGCCTCGCCCGAGCCGTAGACCTTCCAGATCTCGTCCGCCCGCGCCGCCACCGGTCCGCCGGTATCCGTCGCTGTCACGTCTCCCCCTCGTCGTCGTGGTCCGGCCGGGACGTGCTCGTCCCGGCCGGCCAACTCAGTTTCGTGGCGGCCCGGGGCCCGGGCGTCCGCCCGGCGGGGGAGCCCGCGCGGAGATTTCGGTGGGGGTCACCACCCACGCGGGCTCAGGGACACCCCGGAGGCGACGTTTCGCGGACAGCCCGGATTGGTATCCACGACTACCGTGGAACCCCCGCCCTGGAGGACCGGATGCGTGCTCGCCCGGCAGTGCTGCTGGCTCTGATGTCGACCCTCTTCGTCGCTGGTTGCCTGCCACCGGCGTCCAGCCCGCCGGCGGACCGGCCCGCCGCCGACGGCACCCTCGACCCGGACGGCACCGACACGCCGGAGGAGTTCGCCGGGGACATCCGCGCCTCCGCCACCCTCGCCGAGGAGTACTGGGGTCAGGTCTTCCAGCGCTCCGGCACGGCCTTCGAGCCGGTCCGGCAGATCGTGCCGTACGAGCGGGAGGGCGAACTCGACTGCGCCGGGGAACCGCTGCCGCGCAACAACGCCGTCTACTGCTCCGCCGGTGACTTCATCGCATACGACGTGAACTGGGCGTTCGCCGCGTTCCGGCAGCTCGGGGACGCGTTCGTCTACTACCTGCTCGGGCACGAGTACGCGCACGGGATCCAGGCCCGGCTCGGCATCCAGAAACGGTTCACCATCGAACAGGAGCTGCAGGCCGACTGCATGGCCGGGGCGTTCATCGGCGACAAGGCCCGCGGCGGGCGGCTGACGATGCAGGAGAACGACACCAGCGAACTCGCCGACGGGCTCGCCGCCGTCGGCGACGACCCCGGCCAGCCGTGGTTCGCCGAAGGCGCGCACGGCACCGCCGAACAGCGGATGGACGCCTTCGCCAACGGCTATGAGAACTCGCTCACGAACTGCGGGCTCTGACGCCGGTGCCGGGCAGAATGGGCCCCGGCCGATCGCGACCCGGGGAGTTGTTCTGGACGCCGTACTTTTCGACATGGACGGCACGCTGGTCGACAGCGAGCGGGTGTGGGGCATCGCCCTCGCCGAACTCGCGGTCCGGGCCGGCGGCACCCTCTCCGACAGCGCCCGGCTGGCGATGGTCGGCAGCAGCATGGCCCGCAGCATGCAGATCTTCCGCGACGACCTGGGGCAGCCCGACCGCCCCGAGGCGCCGGACGTCACGTGGCTGATCGACCGGGTGTACGAGCTGTTCGCCGACGGACTCGTCTGGCGGCCCGGGGCGGCGGAACTGCTGCTGGCGGTGCGCGCGGCGGGCATCCCGACGGCGCTGGTCACCTCGACCGGGCGGCGGCTCGTCGAGGTCGCCCTGAAGACGATCGGCGCGGAGAACTTCGACGCGGTGGTCTGCGGCGACGAGGTGGAGAAGCCGAAACCCGACCCGGAGCCGTACCGGCGCGCGGCCGAACTGCTCGGCGTGCGCATCGAACGGTGCGTGGCGATCGAGGACTCGCCCAGCGGGATGGCGAGTGCGCTCGCCTCCGGGGCGGCGGTGCTGGCGGTGCCGGCGGAGCTGGAACTGCCGCCTACCGATGGGGTGCATCTGCGGTCGTCGCTCGTCGGCGTGGACGCGGCGTTCCTCGCTGACTTGCTGAACCCGATCCGCTCGTAGCCCCCGCCCGAGCTCGCTACGGCCGGCGCCGCCCGGCCGTAGCCCACGCGGGTGTCCCGCGCGGCTCGAGGCGCATGGACGACGGCTCCGGTTGTCGGCCGTAGCTCGTGCGGGTGTCCGGCTTGAGTTGAGGCACATGGCGCATGGCTGGGGTGGCCAGGCCGTAGCTCATGCGGGTGTCCGGCGCGGTTGGGGCGCATGGCGGACGGCTGGGGTTGCTTGGCTGGCGCTCGTCTACGTTATGGGGCCCGGGTTCGGTGCTTGGCGGGCAGCTGGGGTTGCTTGGCTGGCGCCCATCTACGTTGTGGGGCTCGGATTCGCCGCGTGAGTGCCAGCCGGCCGCGCGGTGGAGGGGAGCGAGGAGTGGAGCCTGGAAGGTCAGGCGCCTGGCTTCACCAAACCGGTTTCGTAGGCGAGGACCACCGCCTGGGTGCGGTCGCGTAGGCGCAGCTTGGTGAGGACGTGGCCGACATGGGTCTTCACGGTGGTCTCGCTCACCTGCAGAAGGTCGGCGATCTCGGCGTTGCTGCGGCCGCGGGCGACGTGCACGAGGACTTCGCGTTCCCGGCCGGTCAGCGGGTCCAGGCGGGTGGCGCCGTTGTCGGTGGCGATCGGGACAGCGTCGGCCACCCGTGTGAGGACGCGGGCCAGCAGCGGTGGGGCGATGACCGCGCCGCCGGCGGCCACGGCTCGGACGGCGGCCACCAGATCGCCGTGGGGAGCGTCCTTGCACAGGTAGCCGGTCGCGCCGGCGGTCACCGCAGCGAGGATCTCGTCGTCGCTGTCGCGGGTGGTCAGGACCAGGACGCGCACCGGCAGGTTGGCTTCGGAGATCGCTCTGGCCACCGTGAAACCGTCGGCCCGGGGGAGGGTCAAGTCCGTGATCACCACGTCCGGCAGCAGTCGCCGGGCCAGTTCGATCGCCTCGACCCCGTCGCCTGCCTCGCCCGCGACCACGATCTCCGGCGGTGCCGTTTCGCTGACTGCCCAGTCCGGTGGGGTGTGCACGCCATTCGGGTGCGGGGTCGTCAGGATCGCGCGCAGGCCGGCACGTTGCAGTGGTGCCGCATCCACGACCAGGACACGCAGCGGTCTCATCCCCGCATTGTCCGATGTACCGGCAGCTGCGCGCGGCCCGCATCCGGGTGATGAGAGTCCCAGCCCGCGCCGAGCCCCCAGCCCGCCGCCAGGCATCCCCACATCCGCCGCCAGGCATCCCCGCATCATCGGCCCGGCTGACGGGGGCGCGTTCCCGCTCCGCGTGCCGAGCACCGCTGGCACGTGCGCAGCTCGCCATTCGGCCGGCGGCGGTCAACGGGCAGGCGTGGATCGCTCGGCCCGGGGGCGCGCGAGCAGCGCAACCTTCGGCCAGGGACAGGCGGCGGTCAGCCGGCCAGGAGGGACGAAACTCGCCCGGAGCGGGCCTGGGTTAGCCGGGAGGGACGGAAGTCGGCCGGGGGCGTGGGCCGAGCTCGGCGACCACCCGCTCGACGGCCGCGGAGGTTAGTGCGGAGGGACGGAAGTCGGCCGGGGTGGCGTGGGTGCGGGGAGGGACGGAAGTCGTCCGGAGCGGCGTGGGTCGCGGGGAGGGACGGAGGCGCCCGGAGCGGCGTGGGCCAGCCGGGAGGGACGAAGGTCGGCCGCAGCGGCGGCGTGGGATCAGCCGAGAGGGCCGTCTCGGAGCATGGTGGCCAGACGGTCGGGCTCGGGTTCGGCGGAGACCGCGCCGGAGGTGGCGGGCTCGGGGAACGGGGGTGGGGTGCCACCGAACTCGGGGCACAGGGCCTGGTGGTTGCACCAGCCGCAGAGCCGGCTGGGCTTGGGACGGAAGTCGCGGTCGCGCTTGGCGCGCTCGATGGCCTCGGAGAGGGCGACCAGGGTGCGCTCGAAACGCTCCAGCTCGCCGGCCTCGGGGCTGTAGTCGCAGACCTCGGCGTCCTTCAGGTAGAGCAGGCGCAGCACGCGCGGGACCACGCCGCGGGTGCGCCAGAGGACCAGCGCGTAGAACTTCAGCTGGAACAGGGCGCGGCCCTCGAAGGCCTCGCGAGGGGCGCCGCCGGTCTTGTAGTCGACGACCCGCAGGTCGCCGGCGGGGGAGACGTCGAGGCGGTCGATGTAGCCGCGCAGCAGCAGCTCGTCGCCGATCACCGTGGAGATCAGGGCTTCCCGCTCGGCGGGCTGCAGGCGCTGCGGGTCCTCCACCGCGAAATAGCCGGTGAGCAGGTTGCCGGCGCCGGACAGGAACGCGGCGATGCGGGCGGCCTCCGCGCCGCCGGGGATGTCGACGAGGGTGGCCTGGCCGGTCGCGTCGGCCTCGGCGGCCACCGCGGCCGGGTCACGCGTCACGACGGCTCGGCGTGGCGAATCACCGGTGAGGCGCGACGGGTCGCCGGTGGTGCGCGACGGATCGCCGGCCGGAAGCGACAGGTCACCTACCAGGAGCGATGGGTCACCTACCAGGAGCGATGGGTCGCCGGCCGGCAGCGATGGGTCGCTGGTGGGCCGCGACGGATCGACGGCGGAGCGGGATGGGTCGTCGGTGGAGCGGGATGGGGCGCCGACGGAGCGGGATGGGGCGCCGGCGGGTGGATCGGCGAACAGGTCGGCCAAGGCGGGCTCCTGCTCGAGCAGCCGCTCCCACTCCGGGGCGACCAGGGCGACGGCGGCCTCGGGGGTGCGCTCGGCGGCCGGCAGGTCGAACAGACGCTCCAGCACGGCGTGCACCAGCGTGCCGCGGACCTGGTCGGCCGACGGGGTCTCGGGCAGCTTGTCGATGGTGCGGAAGCGGAACAGCAGCGGGCAGGTCTTGAAGTCGGCGGCCCGCGAGGGCGAGAGAGACGGGCCGGCCGGGGTCTCCGGACGGCGGCGCGCAGCCGGAATCACCGCATCGGCTGCCGCGACGGCGAGGTCAGGCGTCAGCGCGACAGCCGCTGTGTCGGCGGCCGGATCGCCCGCGGCCGGATCGCCCATGGCTGGCGGGGAGGTGCCGTCGGCGGCCGGGTGGTCAGCGGCTTGCCGGGAAATGGTGTCGGCGGCCGAGTGGCGTGCGGGCTGCCGGGAAGTGGTGTCGGCGGCTGGGTCGCCTGCGGCTTGCCGGGAAGTGGTGTCGGCGGCTGGGTCGCCTGCGGCTTGCCGGGAAGTGGTGTCGGCGGCCGGGTCGCCTGCGGCTTGCCGGGAAGCGGTGTCGGCGGCCGAGTCGCTCGCGGCCTGCCGGGAAGTGGTGTCGGCGGCGGGTGAGAGGCCGGCCGGGGTGGGTGGCGGCGTGGGGGACACGGCGCTGGACGGCGGTGCGGTGACCGGGGCCTCGGGAGCCTGCGCGCCGCCGGATGGGGGCGTGGGGGCCGGTTGCGCGGTCATGGGAGTGGGGGCCGTCATGTCAGAAAGGCTAGGCCAGGGGTACGACGAAAACGCTGGGGTGGGTCCCGTGGCGCGGGTGTCCGTAGCATCAAGCCCGTGGAGGACAGCCGGGCGCCGCAGGGCGGTGCACCGCGGGACCGGGCGCCTGAGCGCGGCCGGGGGCGGCCGGTGGGGCACGTGCTGGGCATCCCGGTGTTCGCGAACGCCTCGATGCTGCTGCTCGCGGTGCTGGTCACGGTCGTCTACGGCAACTATGCCCGCACCACCCTGGGACTGGCGGGCATCTGGGCGTACCTGGTGGGTCTGGGTTTTGTGGTGTGCCTGCTGGGCTCGGTCCTGCTGCATGAGCTGGGTCACGCGCTGGTCGCCCGGCGGCACGGCATCGGCGTGCGCCGGATCACTCTGGAGCTGTTGAGCGGCTGGACCGAGATGGACCGGGACGCGCCGACGCCGCGGGTGGACGCGATGGTCTCGCTCGCCGGGCCGGTGGTGTCACTGGTGCTCGGCGGGCTGGCGATCGGGGCCGCGCTGCTGCTGCCGGAGCGCACCGTGCCGGGGCAGATCGCGTTCCAGCTGGCGGTCAGCAATGTGCTGGTGGCGGTCTTCAACGTGCTGCCGGGCCTGCCGCTGGACGGTGGCCGGGCGTTGCGCGCGGCGCTCTGGGCGGTGCTGAAGGACCGCAACCGGGCGACCGTGGTGGCCGGCTGGGCGGGCCGGGTGCTGGCCCTGCTGACCGCGGCGGTGGTGCTGTTCCTCCAACAGATCGGCCTGCTGACCGTTTTCGGTCTGGTCTTCGTGCTGCTGGTCGTGCTCACCCTGTGGCAGGGCGCCGGGCAGTCGATCCGGCTGGGCCGGATGACGCGCCGGTTCCCGCTGATCGATCTGGGCCGGCTGGCCAGGCCGGTGCTGGCCGTGCCGGCCGGCACCCCGCTGGGTGAGGCGCAGCGGCGGCGTGCCGAGGACCCGCGGCCGGACGTGGTGCTCGCCGTCACCGACTCGGCGGGTAGCCTCACCGCACTGGTCGACCCGGTCGCCGCGGAGCGGGTGCCGGTCGACCGGCGGCCCTGGGTGAGCGTGGAGAGCGTGGCCCGGTCGCGTGACGCGCTGACCACCCTGCCGCTCGGGCTGACCGGCGAGCAGGTGGTCCGGGCGTTGCAGGCCCACCCGGGTGCGCACTACCTGGTGACCGCAGGCGAGGATGTCGTGGGCGTCCTGCGGGTCGCCGACGTGGCCGCCGTGCTGGAACCGCGGCGTGCCGCGCCGGGTCCCCAGCGAGACACCTGAGAAAAGCGCGTGATGACGCCCGAGAGAGACACCTGAGAGAAGAGTAGTGACCACAACTCCAGTCCCCGCCGTCGACCAGCCCGTGCCCGCCCACCGGGGGCCGTTCCGGCCGGGCGACCGTGTCCAGCTCACCGACCCGAAAGGGCGGATGCACACGATCGTGCTGGAGCCCGGCAAGGCCTTCCACACCCACCGCGGCGCCCTGGAGCACGACGCGCTGATCGGGTTGCCGGACGGCAGCGTCATCACCGCGTCGAGCGGCACGGCGTACCTCGCTCTGCGTCCGCTGCTGGCCGACTACGTGCTGTCCATGCCGCGCGGCGCCCAGGTGATCTACCCGAAGGACGCCGCGCAGATCGTCGCCATGGGCGACGTCTTCCCGGGGGCGAAGGTCCTCGAGGCCGGCGCCGGCTCCGGCGCGCTGACCTGCTCGCTGCTGCGGGCCGTGGGGCACACCGGTGAGGTGCACAGCTACGAGCTGCGCGACGACTTCGCGGCGATCGCGCGCAAGAACGTGGAGGCCTTCTTCGGCGGCCCGCACCCGGCCTGGCACCTGCACAACGGCGACGTCGCGGGCAACGAGATCGGCGGCTTCGACCGGATCATCCTGGACATGCTGACCCCGTGGGAGGCGCTCGACATGGTCGAGCGCTCGCTCATCCCGGGCGGCGTCTTCATCGGTTACGTGGCGACCACCCCGCAGCTGTCCGAGCTGGTCGAGGCGCTGCGCGAGCGCGGCGGCTGGACCGAGCCGCGCGCCTGGGAGTCGCTGGTGCGCGACTGGCACGCCGAGGGCCTGGCGGTCCGGCCGGACCACCGGATGATCGCGCACACCGCGTTCCTGGTCTCGGCGCGCAAGCTGGCGCCGGGCGTCACCGCGCCGCCACGGCGGCGCAAGCCGAGCAAGGGCGCCGAGGCGTACGCGCTACGCAAGGCGACCCAGGCAGCGCTGGCCGCTCAGCGGGAGGACACCGCGGGGGAGTGACCGCCGCCGCTGGAGTCCGGTAGGTTCCGGGCGGAAAGGTACGGCGGGAATGGAGGGCAGGGGTGGGCGCGATGAGTTCTCCGCCGTTCGGCGGTGGCAACGAGATGCCGGCGGTCTTCCCCGACTGGTCGCCCTATCCGGACCTGGACTCGGCCGCCCGTGCCTACCTGCGGGACCCCGACGTCGCCCTGGAGGCGCTGTTCGGGGTTCTGCGCGGCGCGTCGGTGCTCTGTTTCACCCTGGAGCGGTTCGTCAACGAGGTGAACGGCGTCTGGCAGGAGGTCGTCGTCTGCGACGGCAGCCGGCTGGTGCTCTGGCACGGTGAGGACGTGGCGCCCGGCGACGGCCCGGTCGGCGCGATGACGTCCTCCTTGCGGGTGGTCCCGCTGTCCACGGTCACCGAGGTGGGCTGCCGGCGCCGGCTGACACGCACGCCGAACGGGCAGGCCCGGGTCGACAGCATCGACGTCTATCTGCTGCTCAGCTCGGTCGACGACGCGGTGCCCCCGCCGGGGGTGGGCGAGGAGGAGGGCCGGGCCCCGCTGCGCCACGACGCGCTGCGGTTCGGCAAGACCCTCGACGACGGCGGACCGGGGCAGATCGCCCGATTGGAGGAGTTCTCCCGGGTGGTCGCCTCACTCGTCGGGCGCCCCACCCTCTGACTCACTCCGGTTCACTCATTCACGCGGCGTCCGGCCCGGCGATCTCGACCTCGTCGGCGGTGCGCACCACGTGGATGCAGTCGCCCGGGCACTCCTTCGCCGAGTCGATGACCTCGAGACGGAGGTGCGCCGGCACGCTGGTCCGGACCCCCACGGCCTGGAGCAGATCGCCCGAATCGTCCTTCACGTACGCCAGGCCGTCGATGTCCAGCTCGAAGACATCCGGGGCGTACTGGGCGCAGAGGCCGTCACCGGTGCACAAGTCCTGATCGATCCAGACCTGAAGCTCTTCCGACACGTCCTACCTCCCACAACTGGTCCGCCCCGACGGTACCCGAACCGCCGATGGACCCATCGGCCGCGGGTTGATCAATCGATCAAGACTCGGTGACAGGGGTGTTGCAAGGGTCGAAAACCGCTTCGCAACAGCTAGTGTTAACCCAAGACGTTCGAGCCCCCCGGGGAGGTGGGACGTGGCACGTAGCGACGAAGCGGACTCCCGCGCCGCACGATGGGAGAAAGAGGCCAACGATCTCTCCAGCCAGGTTGCGTTCCTTCAGGAGGAACTCGCCCTGGTCAGGCGGAAGTTGACCGAAAGCCCCCGACACGTCCGGCAGCTCGAGGAACGGCTCGCGGCAACGCAGGCGCAGCTGGCCCGAGTGACCGAGAACAACGAGCGGCTCGTGGCGACCCTCAAGGAAGCCCGAGCCCAGATCGTCACTCTCAAGGAAGAGATTGACCGGCTCGCCCAGCCGCCCAGCGGCTACGGCGTTTTCCTGTCAGCACACGAGGACGGCACGGTGGACGTGTTCACCGGCGGGCGCAAGCTCCGGGTGGCGGTCTCGCCGTCGCTCGCCGTCGACGAGCTTCAGCGGGGCCAGGAGGTCCTGCTGAACGACGCGCTCAACGTGGTCGACGCGTTCGGCTTCGAGCGCACCGGTGAGGTCGTCCTGCTCAAAGAGGTCCTGGACAACCCCGCCGGCGGTCCGTCCGACCGGGCTCTGGTGGTCTCGCACGCCGACGAGGAGCGCATCGTCTTCCTCGCCGACTCCCTCGAGATCAGCAAGCTGCGGGCCGGCGACTCGCTCATGATCGAGCCCCGCTCGGCGTACGCGTACGAGCGGATCCCGAAGAGCGAGGTCGAGGAGCTCGTCCTGGAGGAGGTCCCCGACGTCGACTACGGCGACATCGGTGGCCTGCACTCGCAGATCGAGCAGATCCGCGACGCGGTGGAGCTGCCCTTCCTGCACGCCGACCTGTTCCGGGAGCACCAGCTGCGCCCGCCGAAGGGCATCCTGCTCTACGGCCCGCCCGGCTGTGGCAAGACCCTGATCGCCAAGGCGGTCGCCAACTCGCTGGCGAAGAAGATCGCCGAGCGCCGCGGCGAGGAGAAGCACACCAGCTACTTCCTCAACATCAAGGGTCCGGAGCTGCTGAACAAGTACGTGGGTGAGACCGAGCGGCACATCCGCCTGGTCTTCCAGCGGGCCCGGGAGAAGGCCGGCGAGGGCACGCCGGTCATCGTGTTCTTCGACGAGATGGACTCGATCTTCCGCACCCGTGGCTCCGGTGTCTCCAGTGACGTGGAGAACACCATCGTTCCCCAGCTCCTCAGCGAGATCGACGGCGTCGAGGGCCTGGAGAACGTGATCGTCATCGGCGCGTCGAACCGGGAAGACATGATCGACCCGGCGATCCTGCGCCCCGGCCGTCTCGACGTGAAGATCAAGATCGAGCGTCCGGACGCCGAGGCGGCGAAGGACATCTTCGCCAAGTACATCCTCTCGGACCTGCCGCTCAGCGCGGACGACCTGACCGAGCACGGTGGCAACCGGGACGCCACGGTAGCCGCGATGATCGAGGCGGTCGTGCTGCGGATGTACACGGAGACCGAGGAGAACCGCTTCCTCGAGGTCACCTACGCCAACGGTGACAAGGAAGTCCTGTACTTCAAGGACTTCAACTCCGGCGCGATGATCCAGAACATCGTGGACCGCGGCAAGAAGATGGCGATCAAGGAGTTCCTCACCTCCGGCAAGAAGGGCCTCCGGCTGCAGCACCTGCTCGACAGCTGCGTCGACGAGTTCCGGGAGAACGAGGACCTGCCGAACACCACCAACCCCGACGACTGGGCCCGCATCTCCGGCAAGAAGGGCGAGCGGATCGTCTACATCCGCACGCTCGTCTCCGGCGGCAAGGGCGCGGAGGCCGGCCGGTCCATCGAGACCGCGACCAACACCGGTCAGTACCTGTAAGAGGCGGTAGAACGGGAGCGGAGGGTTTCCCCCTCCGCTCCCGTTTCGTTGAACCCGTGTGACCGCTCCCCGCCTGGCGTGGCTCGACGCTCTCCGCGGATACGCGGCGGTCGTCGTCGCCGCCTTCCACCTCAGCCCGGTCCTGCTCGGCGCCGACCGGCACCTGCAGATCTACCGCCATTTCGACCTCGGCAAGTACGGCGTGCTGCTCTTCTTCCTGGTCAGCGGTTACGTCATCCCGATGTCGCTGGAGCGGCACGGCTCGCTGCGCCGGTTCTGGATCGGCCGGCTCCTGCGGATCTACCCCGCCTACCTGCTGACCATCGCGATCGCGTCCGGTCTCGCCGTGGCCGGGATGTATCGGCTGCCCGACCAGCTCACCAGTGAGACCGTGGCGAGCGTTCTCGGACACGCCACCATGCTGCAGGACCTGCTCGGCGTCCGCGGGGTGGTCCGGCCGTTCTGGACCCTCTCCTTCGAGATGATCTTCTATCTGGTGGTGGCCGGGCTGTTCGCCTGGCGGTGGCACCGGAGCAGCGCCTGGTGGGCGGCCGGGCTCACGCTGCTCGCGCTGGCCGGCGGCACCCGGCTCCCGGACGGCCTGCTCGGCGCCACGGCCGCGGACCGCAGGAACACCGCTGTCGCGGTCGCGGTGGTCGTGGCGGGCGCCTGTTCGGCGTACCTCTGCGGTCGCCCACGTCTCGCCCTGCCGGCCGGCGCGGCCGGTCTCGGCCTGGTCCTGCTGCCGCTGGTGAACGGGCACGCGTCGCGCTGGGTGACCAGCGCATCGTCCGCGCAGGCCGCCCTGATGCTCGCGGTGATGTTCGCCGGCACCGTCGTCTACCGGGCCCAGCACCGGCAGATCGGGCGGCGCGGCGCCGCCGCGACCCTGAGTGTGGTCTTCGCCGGGCTGGCGCTGCATCAATGGCTGAGCACCGGAACCGGGCTGCTGCGGTGGACCGTGGTCACGGCCGCGGTGGCCGCCAGCTTCGCGATCGCTTTCGCCGCGCGCCACCGTGCCGTCCCGGCCGTGCTCACCTGGCTCGGCGCGCTCAGCTACCCGCTCTACCTGCTGCACCTGCTGGTCCTCGGCCTGGTGGTGCGGCTCACCGGCGACCCGCTGCTGATCACGCTCGGCTTCACCGTCGGAACGCTTTCGGTCGCGTGGGTCACCCACCGCTGGGTGGAACTGCCCGGGCAGGCCCTCGGCCGCCGGATCGGGGAGCGCTTCCCGGTGATCGAGATCCCCACGGAAGGTGGCACGCCGCGCACAGGCAGCTTCGGAAAGCAACGTGAGAGCGTCTAGGCTCGATGCATGAGCACGCTTGGCTTCGTGGCGGACAGGGTGGTCGCATGAGCGTTCGACGGATTATGGGTACCGAGGTCGAGTACGGCATTTCGGTGCCCGGCCAGCCCGGCGCCAACCCGATGGTCACCTCCTCGCAGGTGGTCAACGCCTACGGAGCCCGCCCCGAGCTGAACCGGGGCGGGCGCGCACGCTGGGACTACGAGGAGGAGTCGCCGCTGCGCGACGCCCGCGGCTTCACCTACTCCGGCGCGGCCTACGACCCGGCGGAGGCGCTCGCCGACGAGGACCTCGGCCTGGCCAACGTGATACTGACCAACGGTGCCCGGCTCTACGTCGACCACGCCCACCCGGAGTACAGCACGCCCGAGTGCACGAACCCGCTCGACGTCGTCAAGTGGGACAAGGCCGGTGAGCGGGTGATGGCCGAGGCGTCGCGCCGGGCCGCCACCATCCCGGGCGCTCACCGCATTCAGCTCTACAAGAACAACACCGACAACAAGGGCGCGTCGTACGGGTCGCACGAGAACTACCTGATGCGCCGGCAGACCGCCTTCGCCGACATCGTCGCCCACCTCACCCCGTTCTTCGTCACCCGGCAGATCTTCTGCGGTGTCGGCCGCGTCGGCATCGGGCAGGACGGCACGGGCGCCGGCTTCCAGATCTCCTCGCGCGCCGACTTCTTCGAGGTCGAGGTCGGTCTGGAGACCACCCTCAAGCGGCCGATCATCAACACCCGTGACGAGCCGCACGCCGACGCCGACAAGTACCGGCGGCTGCACGTCATCATCGGCGACGCGAACCTCTCGGAGATCGCGTCGTACCTGAAGATGGGCACCACCGCCCTGGTGCTGAACATGATCGAGGAGAAGGTCTTCACCGGCGAGCTCGGCATCGCCGACCCGGTCTCCGAGCTCAAGGCGGTCAGCCACGACCCCACGCTCAAGCACCTGATGCGGCTGCGCGACGGCCGCCGGCTCACCGCGCTGGACCTGCAGTGGGCCTACTACGAGCGGGCCAAGCAGTTCGTCGACGAACGCTACGGCACCGACGTCGACGAGCAGACCGCCGACGTGCTGGCCCGCTGGGAGGACGCGCTCGACAAGCTCGGGCGCGACCCGATGCTCTGCTCCGACACCCTCGACTGGGTCGCCAAGCTGCGGCTGCTGGAGGGTTACCGGGAGCGGGAGAACCTCGGCTGGTCGTCGCCGAAACTCCAGCTGGTCGACCTGCAGTACTCCGATGTGCGCCCGGAGAAGGGCCTCTACCACCGCCTGGTCGCGCGCGGGTCGATGCAGACCCTGCTCGACCCCGACTCCACCGAACGCGCGATGTACGAGCCGCCGGAGGACACCCGGGCCTACTTCCGCGGCCGCTGCCTCGCCCAGTACGCGTCCGAAGTGGTCGCCGCCAGCTGGGACTCGGTCATCTTCGACGTGGGCCGCGAGTCGCTCGTGCGGGTGCCGATGATGGAACCCGAGCGCGGCACGAAGAAGCACGTGGGCGCGCTCTTCGACACCTGCGAGAGTGCGAAGGACCTGCTGGAGGTCATCACGAGCCGGTGAGAAAACAGCCGGACCGGCGGACTGTTTTGTCACAGGCGCGAGGTAGGTTTTTCCCAACCCGATGTTGCAGGACTTCGGGTGGCTGAGAAGGGGGACATCCATGGCAACCCGAGACACAGGTGGTCAGTCGCAGAGCGGCAAGGGCCGCAGCGACCAGGAGATCGAGGACGTCACCGTCGAGGCCAATCCCGAGGTCGCCGAGCGGCATGCGGAGATCACCGAGGACGTGGACGACCTGCTGGACGAGATCGACTCCGTCCTCGAGGAGAACGCCGAAGAGTTCGTGAGGGGCTATGTCCAGAAAGGCGGCCAATGAGGGCTTAGTGCCCGAATTGGTCTAATGGACGGCTGTCGATGTCGCCGGGCGTTGCCGTGCGCAGCGTCCGGTGACCGCGTCCCGGGGCCGGATCGCGCCGGTTTGTGGCGAGGGCGACCCGCAACACGTAGATGATGTTCGTCGCACCGGCCGAGTGCGGGATATTGTGCTTCAACTGCATCGGCGGCCTCCATTGCGCCGCTGCGATCACGTACCTGAAAGGAACCACGTGGCGACGGGCTTTGATCCATCCGGGCGGCTACCGGATTTCTTCACCAGCACGGGGACGTCTTCCTTCACGCAGTTCCTGAGTCAGTCGGCGCCAGAGCTGCTGCCTGGCCGGCGGCCGCTGCCCCCGGGCCTGTCCGCGGACGTCGCGCCGCACGGCACCACGATCGTCGCGATCGCGACGGCCGACGGTGTGGTGATGGCGGGTGACCGGCGCGCGACCATGGGCAACCTGATCGCCAGCCGTGACATCAAGAAGGTGCACCCCGCGGACGCGTACTCGCTGATCGGCATCGCCGGCACGGCGGGTATCGGCATCGAGCTGATCCGCCTGTTCCAGGTGGAGCTGGAGCACTACGAGAAGATCGAGGGAGCGATGCTCTCCCTCGACGGTAAGGCGAACCGCCTCGCGGCCATGGTGCGCGGCAACCTGGGCGCCGCGATGCAGGGTCTGGCGGTGGTCCCGCTCTTCGCGGGGTACGACCTGTCGCCGGCCGATCCGTCCCGGGCGGGACGGATCTTCAGCTTCGACGTGGCCGGCGGGCTCTACGAGGAGACCGGCTACGAGGCGATCGGGTCCGGTTCGCTGTTCGCCAAGGCGGCGCTGAAGAAGCGGTACCGGGCGGGCGTGAGCACCGAGGACGCGATCCGGCTGGCGGTGGAGGCGCTCTACGACGCCGCCGACGACGACACCGCGACCGGCGGGCCGGACGTGACCCGCAAGATCTACCCGGTGGTGATGACGGCGACGGCATCCGGCACCAACCGGCTGAGTGATGAAGAGATCACCACGGTGGCCGAGCAGGTCGTCCAGGGCCGCATGGAGAACCCGGGCGGTTGATCCGCACTCGCATCGCCGGAGAGAAGGAGTAGCCACCCGTGGCCATGCAGTTCTACGCATCACCCGAGCAGGTCCAGCGGGACCGCTCGGAGTACGCCCGCAAGGGCATCGCCCGCGGCCGCTCGGCCGTGGTGCTCACGTACGAGGGCGGCATCCTGCTGGTCGCCGAGAACATCACCACCCTGCGCAAGATCAGCGAGATCTACGACAAGATCGCGTTTGCCGCCGTCGGGCGGTACAACGAGTTCGAGGCGCTGCGCCGCGGTGGTGTCCGGATGGCGGACATGATCGGCCTGAGCTACGACCGGCGGGACGTGACCGCCCGGGCGCTGGCCAACACCTACACGCAGACGCTCGGTGCGATCTTCTCCGAGACGCAGAAGCCCTACGAGGTGGAGATCTGCGTCGCGCAGGTCGGCGCCTCGCCGGAGCAGGACGAGCTGTACCGGATCACCTACGACGGTTCGGTGATGGACGAGCCCGGCTTCATGGCGATGGGCGGGCAGTCCGAGGCGATCGCCAACGTGCTGCGTGAGCGGCACGACTCGGGGGCTGCCCTGGAGGTGGCCCTGGCGCTGGCTGCCGAGGCGCTGGGCAGCGTCGGCGGGGAGAACGGGCAGACCCGCACCCTGGAGGCCAAGCAGCTCGAGGTGGCGGTCCTGGACCGGCGCCGGCAGGGCCGGGCGTTCCGCCGGATCGCCGGTGCGGCGCTGCTGACCCTGCTCGGGCACGAGTCGGTGCCGGAGGCTGATCTCGGCGACGTCGACTCGGCGCCGCCGGCGCCGGCCGAGGCGAAGCCGACGGTGTCCGCGGCTTCGGCCGACACCGAGGGCCCAGAGGGCGAAGAGGGCGACAAGTCCTGAGTGACGCCGGGCGCGACCTGCGGGTCGCGCCCGGTGACCACGTGCTTAAGCCCGGCGGTCGCCGGGCGGCCTGGCGTTGTGCCTGCCTCGCGCTTGGCCACGGGGGCGTTCGGTAGCCCGTACCAAAAAATGATGCTCACCGCTGGTATCGCGGAAAGCGCGAGTTGTGACTGCCGCTGAACCGTTTCTTACGGCTAGTGTTTCGTCATGGAACGGCGAATTTTCGGCCTCGAGACCGAGTACGGAGTCACGTGCACCTATCGGGGACAGCGGCGGCTGTCGCCGGACGAGGTGGCCCGCTACCTGTTCCGCCGAGTGGTGTCGTGGGGACGCAGCAGCAACGTGTTCCTTCGTAACGGCGCCCGTCTCTACCTCGATGTCGGTTCCCACCCGGAGTACGCCACCCCTGAGTGCGATTCCGTCACCGACCTGGTCGCGCACGACCGGGCCGGCGAGCGGATCCTGGAAGGCCTGCTCGTCGACGCGGAGAAGCGTCTGCACGACGAGGGGATCGCAGGCGAGATCTACCTGTTCAAGAACAACACCGACTCCGCCGGCAACTCCTACGGCTGCCACGAGAACTACCTGGTGAGCAGGCACGGCGAGTTCGGCCGGCTCGCTGACGTGCTCATCCCGTTCCTGGTGACCCGCCAGCTGATCTGCGGCGCGGGCAAGGTGCTGCAGACGCCGCGCGGCGCGGTGTTCTGCCTGTCGCAGCGCGCCGAGCACATCTGGGAGGGCGTCTCCAGCGCGACGACCCGCTCCCGCCCGATCATCAACACCCGCGACGAGCCGCACGCCGACGCCGAGCGTTACCGGCGGCTGCACGTCATCGTCGGCGACTCGAACATGAACGAGGTGACCACGCTGCTGAAGGTCGGCAGCGCGGACATCGTGCTGCGCATGATCGAGGCCGGTGTGGTGATGCGTGACCTGACCCTGGAGAACCCGATCCGGGCGATCCGCGAGGTCAGCCACGACATCACCGGCCGCCGCAAGATCCGGCTGGCGAACAACAAGGAGGTCTCCGCGCTGGAGATCCAGCAGGAGTACCTGGCGAAGGCGACCGAGTTCGTCGAGCGCCGCGGTGGCGACCCGGTCGCCAAGCGGGTGGTCGAGCTCTGGGGCCGGGTGCTCTCCGCGATCGAGAGCGGCGACCTCGATCCGGTGTCGCGCGAGATCGACTGGGTGTCGAAGTACAAGCTGATCGAGCGTTACCAGGCCAAGCACGAGATCCCGATGTCGCATCCGCGGATCGCGCAGCTCGACCTGGCCTATCACGACGTGCGCCGCGGCCGCGGGCTCTACGCGCTGATGGAGAAGCGCAACCAGGTCGACCGGATCGCCAACGACCTGCAGATCTTCGAGGCGAAGGAGACGCCGCCGCAGACCACCCGGGCGCGGCTGCGCGGCGAGTTCATCAAGCACGCCCAGGAGAAGCGGCGCGACTTCACGGTCGACTGGGTGCATCTGAAGCTCAACGACCAGGCGCAGCGGACCGTGCTCTGCAAGGACCCGTTCCGCGCCTACGACGAGCGGGTGGAGCGGCTGATCGCCAGCATGTGATGACGAGCGGGTCACCAGGCGAGCGCCGCGGAGCGAAGCGGAGCCAATAGGTTCAGCTAGGCTGGCCGGGTTATGACATTGCCACACCCCGGCCAGCCGGAACATGACGACCCGGACCGCCGTTTCAACCGGGTCGAGCGCCGCCGCGAGCGGATCCGTAAGCAGGTGCACCAGGCACGGCACGGCCGGCACCTGGTGCCCACCTGGCTGCTGGCGACCGTGCTCGGTCTGCTGCTGGCGGGATGGGTCTACCTGCTCATAACGTCCTGACATGGACATCATCGATCCCGCGGTCAGCGACTACCTGCTCAGCCACTGCACGCCCGCCGACGAGGTGCTGCGTGACCTCGCCGAGGAGACGCACGCGAAGTTCCCGGCGGAGTCCGAGATGCAGATCTCGCACGACGAGGGTGAGCTGCTCACCATGCTGGTCCGGCTCACCGGCGTGCGGTTCGCGGTGGAGGTCGGCACCTTCACCGGTTATTCGTCGATCTGCATCGCCCGTGGCCTGCAGCCCGGCGGCCGGCTGCTGGCCTGCGACGTCTCGCCCGACTGGACCGGCATCGCCCGCGGTTACTGGGAGCGGGCCGGGCTGACCGACCGGATCGAGCTGCGGCTGGCCCCGGCGATCGAGACGCTGCGGGCGCTCGACCCGGACCCGGTGATCGACTTCGGGTTCGTGGACGCCGACAAGACCGGCTACCCGGACTACTACGACGAGCTGGTGCCGCGGCTGCGGCCCGGTGGCCTGCTTGTCTTCGACAACGTGCTGCGCGGCGGCCGCGTCCTGAACCCGGACCACGAGTCGGACCGCGTGGTGGCCGCGCTCAACGACCGGATCGTCACCGACGAGAGCGTCGACTCGGTGATGCTGCCGGTGCGCGACGGCGTGACGCTGGTCCGCAAACGCTAGTCGAGCAGCGCCGCGGCGTGCCGGCCGGCGGCCGCGGCGGCCAGGAAGTAGCCGTGGTCCTGGTCCAGCTTGCGGCCCATCGTGGAGAGCGGCACCGGGCACGCCCGCAACGCCGCGTCCAGGCCGCCGGTGGGCACGCGGACCAGGCGGTGGCGTGCGCTCAGCGGCGCGAGCGCGGCGTCGACGGCCGCGGCCAGGGCGGGCTCCAGGCCGTCCGGCACCGGCAGGTCAGCGGGCGCCAGGGCGACTTTTCCGTACGCGGTGAGGCTGTGATGTGACACGCCGCGGTGCCGCTCCCGCCCGTCACCGTCGGAGATCCGCAGCGAGCCGATCGGGCGCCCGCCCAGCACGGCGATCGCGTTGACCGCCTCGCCGAGCGCCACCCCGGAGAAGCCCCAGGTGGTGCCGGTGCCCAGGTTGCCGGGGCCCTGGGCGACGACGGCAATGTCGGCGCCGAGCACGTGCCGGGCGGCGAGCAGGCCGGTGTGCACGGTGCTCGCCTCCAGGTCACCGCCGAACGCCTGGCCGGTCGTGATCGTGCCGGCCAGGTGCTCGCGCAGGCCGTCGAGGGTGCGGGAGAACCAGGCGGGCAGCGCGCCGCCGTCGGTCATCAGGTAGGCGACCCGGGCGCCCGGGCGGTCGGCGTGCACGCCGGCCAGGATCGCCGGCAGCGCCGAGTGCAGGTCGGCGGTCACCACCGGCATGCCGTCGATCGACGTGGCCTCGGCCATCACCGTACGGTGCGGGGACGCCTCCTCGTCGACACCGAGCAGGATCGGCTGCAGCGGGGTGTAGCGGGCTTTCACCAGGTGGCCGTGGTCGCGGGTGGTGCCCTCGGCGGGCGGGTCGGCCGGCAGCCGGTCGGGCAGGGCGACCACCAGCGCGTACCCGCCGGTGCCCAGGCCCATGACCAGCGCGCCCACGTTGAGCAGCACCCGGTCGCCGGGGTCGGGCGAGCCGACCAGGCCGGGGTAGGCGAGCGCCCGCAGCGGCCCGTCGGCGGTCTCCACGTCCAGTTCGATCGCGCCGCGCCATTCCCGCCGCACCGAGAGGACCGTCCCGGCCCGCCATCGCACCATGCCGGGACCCTACAAGGGTGTTTCCGGTGCTCCCCGGGTCGGGTCGAGGAAGACGTAGCTGATGTTCGGGTACCGCTCGCGTAGTCGCCGCTCGGCCAGGTCGGAGGCCGCCTCGATCTGGGCGCCGGTGACGTCGTCGGCGAAGTCGACCTTCGCCGCGACCAGGATGTCGCCGGGGCCGACCTGCATGGTGAGCAGCGTCGGCACCGCGGTGACCACCGGGATCGCGCGCAGGTCGGCGGCGATCTGATCGCGGATGCGGGCCGGCACCGCCCGGCCGACCAGCAGCGACAGGTTGCTCCTGGCCAGGACGGCGGCGACCACCAGCAGCAGGCCGATCAGGATCGAGCCGGCGCCGTCGAAGACCACCGAGCCGGTGACCTCGGTCAGGGCGAGGCCGGCGGCGGCGATGACCAGGCCGATCAGCGCGGCCGCGTCCTCGAAGTAGACCGCCTTCACCGCGGTGTCCGGGGTGTTGCGCAGGAACCGGCTCCGGGTGACCTGCCACCGGCGCGACTCGGCGCTGACCTGGCGGCGCGCCTTGCGGAACGAGACGCTCTCGGCCACGAAGGCGACGGCCAGCACGATGTACGACACCAGGTACTCGCCGGCCTCCTCGCCCTCGACGATGGTCTGGACCCCGTGGTAGATCGAGAATCCGGCGCCGCCGACGAAGGTGAACAGCGCCGCGATGAACGCCCAGATCCAGCTCTCCTTGCCGTACCCGAAAGGGTGTTCTTCGTCGGCCGGCCGGGTGCCGCGCCGCAGCGCCACGAAGAGGAAGACCTCGGTCACCGTGTCGGCGAACGAGTGGGCCGCCTCGGAGAGCATCGCGGCGGAACCGGAGACCAGCCCGGCGACCAGTTTGGCGCCGGCGATCACCAGGTTGGCGACGCCGGCCACGACGACGGTGCCGAGGCTCTCGGACTCTGCGGGCGCTGTCACGGCTGCCATCTTCCCCGCCGGTGTGCACGGATAACCGTGTCGAACGTGTGAGCTGCTAGCGTTGCCTCTCGTGTCGCGCACTCGTACCGAGCGCCTGGTCAATCTGGTGATCTGCCTCCTGTCCACGCGCCGGTTCCTCACCGCCGCCCAGATCGCCGCGACCGTGCCCGGTTACGAGCACGACGCCACCGATCCCCGGGATCATGAGGCGTTCCAGCGCAAGTTCGAGCGGGACAAGGCCGAGCTGCGCGAGCTCGGCGTGCCCCTGGAGACCGGCACCGACAGCATCTTCGACTCCGAGCCCGGCTACCGGATCGCCGCCCGGGAGTACGCGCTGCCCGACATCCACCTGGCGCCGGACGAGGCCGCCGCGGTGGGCATCGCGGCCCGCCTCTGGCAGCACGCCGGGCTGGCCGCCGCCGCCTCGTCCGGGCTGGCCAAGCTGCGTGCCGCCGGGCTGGAGGTGGACCCGCAGGCCACCCTCGGCGTGGAGCCGGTGGTGACCGTCGACCCGGCGTTCGGCCCGCTCACCGCGGCGGCCCGGCAGCGCCGCGCGGTGACCTTCAAGTACCGGGTGCCGGAGGGCGACGAGGCCAACACCCGCCGGCTGGAGCCGTGGGGCGTGGTCTGCTGGCGCGGCCGGTGGTATGTGGTGGGCCACGACCGCGACCGCGGCGCCACCCGCTGCTTCCGGCTCTCCCGCATCGTCGGTGACGTGCGCGCGACCGGTCGGCAGGACGCCTTCACCCCGCCCGGGGACGCCGACCTGATCAGCCACGTGGCCCGCTCGTCCGGGCCGATCGCGCGCACCGGGCGGGCCATCGTGACGGTCCGGCCCGGCCGTGCCGCCGGGCTGCGGCGGATGGCGATCGAAACGGTTCCGGGCGCGGAGGGGGACCGGCTCACCATCGCGTACGGGGACGTGGAGTGGCTGGCGTCCCGGATCGCGGCGTACGGGCCGGACGTGCGCGCGGACGGCCCACCGGAGCTGCGCGAGGCGGTGATCCAGCACCTCAAGGAGCTGGTGTCCCGGCACGAGCGGGTGCACCCGGCGGTGGCGCCGTGACGCCCCAGCCGCGCGGCGGCGGCCCGCGTGCCTCGGCCGACCGGCTGGGCCGGCTGCTCAACCTGGTGCCGTACCTGCTGGCCCGGCCCGGGATCCTGATCGACGAGGCGGCCGCCGACCTGGGCGTCACCGGCAAGCAGCTGCGCGAGGACCTGGAGCTGCTCTGGGTGTGCGGGCTGCCCGGGTACGGCCCGGGCGACCTGATCGACATGGCGTTCGACGGCGACCGGGTGACGATCAGCCACGACGCCGGCATCGACAAGCCGCTGCGTCTGAACCCGGACGAGGCGCTGGCCCTGGTGGTGGCGCTGCGGATGCTCGCCGAGACGCCCGGCATCGGCACCCGCGACGCGATCGAGCGGGCCCTCGCCAAGATCGAGAGCGCGGCCGGGGATCTGGCCGACGCCCCGGTGGCCGTGCGGCTCCCGGCCAACCAGGAGAAACTCGCCGCCGTGCGGGCGGCGGTCGACTCCGGGCACGCGCTGCGGCTGACCTACTACACGGCGGCCCGCGACGAGACGACCGAGCGGGTCGTCGACCCGATGCGGATGCTGATGGTCGGCGGGATGGCGTACCTGGAGGCCTGGTGCCGCCGGGCCGAGGGCACCCGGATGTTCCGGGTGGACCGCATCGACGCCTTCACCGAGCTGCCCGAGCCGTCCGCCCCGCCGGTCGGCGCGGTGCCGCACGACGTCAGCGAGGGCGTCTTCCGGCCCGGGCCGGAGCTGCCGCTGGTCACCCTGCGGGTGGGCCGGGGCGGCCGGTGGATCACCGAGTACTACCCGGTCGAGGAGGTCCGGCGGGAGGCCGCCGAGTGGCTGGTCACGCTGCGGGTCACCGACCTGGGCTGGGCCCAGCGGTTCCTGGCCGGGCTGGGCCGCGACGTCACCGTGATCGGCCCGCCGGAGCTGGTCGAGCGGATCCGGGCACAGGCGACCAACGCGCTGGACCAGTACGCCGCGCCGCCCGCCCCCAGCCAGTAAGGTGGCCGGGTGGTCATGTGGGTTTGGATCGCCGTCGCGGCGATCGCGCTGTTCGTCCTGATCTCGATCGCCGTGCGGCTGCTCGGGCGGCTCTCCGAGCTGCGCCGTGCGGCGATGCGCCTGCAGCACCGGCAGGAGGAGGCCATGCGGCTGCAGGCCGGAGCGGAGACGCTCCAGGAGACGGTTCAGGCGCTCCAGCAGAAGGCTGAGCTGGCCCAGGGCAAGATCGCACAGATCCAGGCAGGGCGCGGCCGCTGAGGCGTTGTTCGCGCCCCGTTGTCCTGGACTTCTCAAGATCATAAGAATCCCAGGGCATCCGGCGGGCAACTTACCGGGAAACCACACGTACGATGGACCCCGCAACCTGATCCGACCGACTGGAGTCATCCCATGGGCATGCTCAAGCCATGGCACATCATCGTTCTCGTCGTGGTCCTCGTGCTGCTCTTCGGCGCGAAGCGGCTTCCTGACGCCGCCCGCTCGCTGGGTCGCTCGCTGCGGATCATCAAGGCGGAGACCAAGGGTCTGGTCGACGACAACGACGTGGCGGAGAAGGCCGAGCCGCAGCACAGCCGCACGCCGTTGCAGGGCGAGGTCCAGCAGCCCTACCAGCCGCAGCCGGGCTACCAGCAGCCGCAGCAGCAGGGCTACCAGCAGCCGCAGGGTTACCAGCAGGCGCCGCCGCCCGGTTACCAGCAGCAGCAGCCGCCGGCCCAGCCGTATGTTGACCCGGTGCAGCGCACCAACGACCGCTGACCCGGGCCGATGGCACTGAGCCTGCGCTTCAAGAAGGGACCCACCAAGTTCCAGCAGGCGGCAGACGGCTCGATGACGCTGATCGAGCACGTCCGGGAGTTGCGTAACCGCCTCTTCCTCGCGTCGCTCGGTCTGGTCGGCGGCCTGATCGTCGGCTTCATCCTGGCCGACGCCACGTTCGAGCTGCTCAAAGAGCCCTACTGCAGCCTGCCCAACGCGATCGACGCGGCCGGCAACTGCAAGTCGTTCGTGCAGCTCTCCCCGGCGACCGGCTTCATCATCAAGCTGAAGATCGCGCTGTGGGTCGGACTGGTGGTCAGCGCCCCGGTCTGGCTGTACCAGCTGTGGGCGTTCATCGCCCCGGGTCTGCACCGGCACGAGCGCAAGTGGGCGTATGTTTTCGTCGCCCTGGCCGCCCCGCTGTTCGCCGGCGGCGCCGTGCTGGCCTACGCGGTCGTCGACAAGGGCCTGTACTTCCTGCTCGAAGCCGGTGTGACCGGGACCGACACGACGCTCGAGGCCTCGGCCTACGTCGACTTCGTGACGAACATGATCCTGCTGTTCGGGGTCGCGTTCGAGTTCCCGCTGATCCTGCTGATGCTGAACTTCACCGGTGTGGCGACCGCCAAGCGGCTGCTCAGCTGGTGGCGGATCGTGGTGTTCCTGTCGTTCGCGTTCGCCGCGATCGCCACCCCCGACCCGGGCCCGTTCGGCATGACGCTGCTGGCCGCCTCGCTCTCCGCGCTGTACTTCGTGGCCGTCGGCGTGGCGTTCATCAACGACAAGCGCAAGGGCCGGGGCAAGGAGATCTACGCCGACCTCAACGACGACGAGATCTCGCCGCTCGCGGAGGAACGGGTGCCGGTCGGGGCGTCCGACCCGGTCGAGGCGCCCACCGCGATCGGCGCGCCCACCCCAGTCGAGCGGCCCGCCCCCTTGGAACGCCGCTTCGACGACATGACATAAGAAGCTTCTCCGCACCGCCCTGACGACCGCCGTGTGCCTGCGCACGGCGGTCGTCGCACGCTGTACCGTTCGCGGCTGTGACGAGCGACTTCATCGCGGTGCTGGCCAACCCCTCGGCGGGGCGCGGGCGGCATCGTGGCCTGCTGCCCGGGGTGGTGCAGGCGCTGGGCGCCGGCGGGCGGACCGTGCGGATCCTGGAGGCGGACACCGGGGCGCAGGCCGAGGTGGCCTGCCACCGGGCGGTCGATGAGGGCGCGGCGGCGGTGGTGGCGGTCGGCGGGGACGGGACGGTGCACCGGGCGTTGCAGGCGATTGCCGGGCGGCCGGTGGGGTTCGGCGTGGTGGCGGCGGGGACGGGCAACGACTTCGCGAGTGCGGTCGGCGTACCCCTCGATCCGATCAAGGCCGCGGAGATGATCAGCGCGGCGTTGCGTGCCGGGCGCGACCACCGCTTCGATCTGGCCCGCACCGAGAACGACCAGGGTGAGCGGCGCTGGTTCTGCGCCGTGCTGGCGGCGGGTTTCGACGCGCTCGTCAACGAGCGCGCCAACCGGATGCGGCGCCCGAAGGGCCCGCGCCGCTACGACCTGGCGATCATGCTGGAACTGGCCCGGCTGCGGGCGCGCGGTTACGTGGTGCACGCCGACGGCGTGCGGCACAGCTTCCCGGCGGAGATCGTCGCGGTGGGCAACTGTCCCAGTTACGGCGGGGGGATGCGGATCCTGCCGGACGCGGACCCGGCGGACGGGCTGCTCGACGTGATCTTCGCGGCGCCGCTGGGGCGGGTGCACCTGACCCGGCTCAAGCCGCGGCTGCGGCACGGCACCCACGTCACCGACCCGCGGGTCACCGTGCTGCGGGCGCGCCAGGTGCGGATCGAGGCCGAGGGCATCATCGGGTACGCGGACGGTGAGCGCCTCGGAGCGCTGCCGCTGGAGGTCACCTGCGTTCCGGGTGCGGTCCGGTTGCTGCGCTGAGTTGGGGGTCAGATTTCCGCCGGCGGGCCGAACTGACTGGCATGACCAACACGATCGGTAGCAACTCCTCGATGGCTTCGATGGCGTCTTCGGTCTTCGGCAGCGCCCGGCAGGTGTTCAAGGCGGTGGCCGACGCGGCCTCCGCCCCCGATGCCGGTGACAAGCAGGTGGCCGCTGAGGCGGCCGCGAAGCGGGGCCGGCGCGGCACCGTGCTCGACTGCTACGCCTGAACCTTCCGCGCCTTCAGGGCGCGCAGCCGGCGCCGCCTCTCAGGGCGCGCAGCCGGCGCCGGCTCTCAGGGCGCGCAGCCGGCCAGGGCGAGAGTGGCGCCGAGGCCGTTGGCCCGGCCCGGCTCGGCGGCCGGCAGGACCAGGGCGGCGCAACCCGCCCGGACCGCCCCCGCGTCGGCCGGGGTGTCGCCCACCATCAGGGTCCGTTCCGGATCAACGCCCAGCATGCCGCAGGCCCGCAGGAAGATGGCCGGGTCCGGCTTGGTGCGGCCGATCTCGAAACTCAGTGCGTACGCGTCGATCAGCTCGTCCAGGCCCCACGCGGCGAAGTGCGGGCGGATGTCGAAGCCGATGTTGCTGACCACGGCGACCTTGATCCCGGCGTCGTGCAGCTTGCGCAGGGTCGGTTCGGTGTCCGGGTAGGGCAGCCAGCCGTCCGCGCTGAGCAGCCGGTCGTACAGGGCGTCGGCGAGGCCCTCCACGTCGGTGTGCACGGTCGAGGCCAGCCCGGTGTAGGCGGCGCGGTGACTGTGTGCGTACAGGTCGCGGTCGGCCCAGTGCTCGGCCAGATGCGGGGGAACCCGGTGCGGCAGGGGCCCGCCGGCCCGGCCGGCGGTCAGCAGCCGGTCCGCCAGGATGGTCGCCCGGCCCCGGTCGAGCTCCGCGCCGCAGGCCGCCGCAGCCGCGACGACCCAGGTCAGCGGGTCTTCCACCTGGGCCAGTGTGCCGTGGAAGTCGAACAGCACGGCCTCGACCGGACGTACGGTGTGGGGAGGGTGTTCGAAGGCATCCGGCACGCGTTGCACCATACCTATCCGGCCCGACCCGCCCGACGGCCACCACCGTGTCGCAAAGTGTCACATCCACGAACTAGCCTGGTGGTCATGACGAGTCCCGCCGAAAGGTATGCGGAATCCAAGCGGCGGGCGGCGCGGGCCGCGCAGTTCCCGGCCCTCGAGGATTTCATGCTCGACGTCGGCTTCGACCTCGATGACTTCCAGCGCGAGGCGTGCGAGGTCGTGGAGCGCGGCAGCGGGGTGCTGGTCTGCGCGCCGACCGGCGCCGGCAAGACCGTGGTCGGCGAGTTCGCGGTGCACCTGGCGCTGCGCTCGGGGGAGCGCAAGTGCTTCTACACCACGCCGATCAAGGCGCTCTCCAACCAGAAATACCACGATCTCGTGCAGCGCCACGGCGCCGACAAGGTCGGCCTGCTCACCGGCGACAACGCGATCAACGGCGACGCCCCGGTGGTGGTGATGACCACCGAGGTGCTGCGCAACATGCTCTACTCCGGCTCCGACCAGCTGCGCGGCCTGGCCTATGTGGTGATGGACGAGGTGCACTACCTCGCCGACCGGTTCCGTGGCGCGGTCTGGGAAGAGGTGATCATCCACCTCCCGTCGTCGGTGACCCTGGTGTCGCTGTCGGCCACGGTCAGCAACTACGAGGAGTTCGCCGACTGGCTGGTCACCGTCCGCGGCGAGACCCAGGTGGTGGTCAGCGAGCACCGGCCGGTGCCGCTCTGGCAGCACATGCTCGTCGGCCGGCGGATGTTCGACCTGTTCCACGACGCCGACGCGGCCAAGAAACACGACGTGCACCCCGAGCTGCTGCGTTACACGCGGGAGATGGAGCGCCGGCTCGAGTTCACCGACCGGGCCGTCGGGCGTGGCGGCGGTGGCCGCGGCCGGCGCTGGACCCCGCCGCCGCGCGCCGAGGTGGTCGACCGGCTGGAGCGGGCCGGGCTGTTGCCGGCCATCCTGTTCATCTTCAGCCGGGCCGGCTGCGACGCCGCCGTGCAGCAGTGCCTCGCCGCCGGGCTGCGGCTCACCGACCCCGACGAGCGCGCCGAGATCCGCCGCATCGTGTCGGCCAAGGTGGCCAGCATCCCCGCCGAGGACCTGTCGGTGCTGGGTTACTGGGAGTGGCTCGACGGGCTGGAGCGCGGGGTCGCCGCGCACCACGCCGGCATGCTGCCCGCCTTCAAGGAGGCGGTCGAGGAGTGCTTCGTCCAGGGGCTGGTCAAGGCGGTCTTCGCCACCGAGACGCTGGCGCTGGGCATCAACATGCCGGCCCGCTGCGTGGTGCTGGAGCGCCTGGTCAAATACAACGGTGAGGCGCACGTCGACCTCACCCCGGGGGAGTACACGCAGCTAACCGGCCGGGCCGGGCGGCGTGGCATCGACGTCGAGGGGCACGCGGTGGTGCTGTGGAGCCCCGACGTGGACCCGCGGCACGTGGCGGGGCTCGCGTCCACCCGGACCTATCCGCTGCGGTCGTCGTTCCGGCCGTCGTACAACATGGCCGTCAACCTGGTCGGCAGCGTCGGGGCGGAGAAATCGCGCGAACTGCTCGAGTCGTCGTTCGCCCAGTTCCAGGCCGACCGGTCGGTGGTCGGGCTGGCCCGGCAGGTGCAGCGCAACGTCGAGACCATGCAGACGTACGGTGAGGACGCCGCCTGCCACCACGGCGACTTCGACGAGTACTTCGGGATCCGGGTGGCGATCGCCGACCGGGAGAAAGCCCTCGCCCGGCAGGGTGTGGCGCAGCGCCGCTCGGCCGCCGTCGACTCGCTGGAGAAACTGCGCGTCGGTGACGTGATCCGGGTGCCGCAGGGGCGCCGGGCCGGGCTGGCCGTGGTGCTCGAGCCGTCGGCCAGCGGGTTCGGTGAGCCGCGGCCGCTGGTGCTCACCCAGGACCGGTGGGCCGGGCGGGTCAGCCCCGGCGACTTCGGTGGTGCGGTCGAGGTGCTCGCCCGGTTGCGGGTGCCGCGCAACTTCAACCACCGTTCGCCGGGCGCCCGCCGTGACCTGGCCGCCCAGATCGCCTCGACCGGCCTGGACCGGCACCCCGACCGGCGGCGCGCCGGCCGCAGCAAGGGCAACCCGGGGGAGGACGCCGAGGTCGCCCTGCTCAAGGTGCGGCTGCGCCAGCACCCGTGCCACGCCTGCCCGGAGCGGGAGGACCACGCCCGCTGGGCCGAGCGCCGGCACCGCCTGCAGCGCGACACCCAGGCGCTGCGCGACAAGGTGGCCGGGCGGACCGGATCGCTGGCCCGCACCTTCGACGAGGTCTGCGCGGTGCTCTCGGCCCGGGGCTATCTCTCCGCCGACGGCGAGGTGACCGAGGCCGGCCGGATGCTCGGCCGGATCTGGTCGGAAGCCGATCTGCTGGTCGCCGAGTGCCTGCGCCAGGGCGTCTGGGACGGGCTGGCCCCCGAGGAGCTGGCCGCGGCGGTCTCCATGGTGCTCTACGAGTCGCGTCGCGAGGGCGAGGACCGGGCGTCGGTGCCGAAGGGACCGATCACCGCCGCGGTGGACGCCTGCGCCAAGCTGTGGGGCGAGATCGCCGCCGACGAGAGCGAGCACGGGCTGACGCTGACCCGCGAGCCCGACCCGGGCTTCG
Source organism: Actinoplanes sp. NPDC024001 (assembly GCF_040638955.1). Lineage (NCBI taxonomy): Bacteria > Bacillati > Actinomycetota > Actinomycetes > Micromonosporales > Micromonosporaceae > Actinoplanes > Actinoplanes sp. NPDC024001. The sequence continues at coordinate 7,618 of NZ_JBEZZB010000038.1, read as the reverse complement.
TCTGGCCGATGTACCGCTGGGCCCGCGGCGAGCCGCTCGCCCGGGTGCTGGCCAGCGGCCATCAGTACGACGCGGACATGCCGGCCGGTGACTTCGTGCGGTGGGCGCGGCAGGTGCTCGACCTGCTCGGGCAGATCCGGGAGGCGGCGGCCGCCTCGCCGAGCGTGAAGGAGACCGCGCGCAAGGCGGTCAAGGCGGTCAACCGGGGAGTGCTGGCTCTGCAGAGTGGTCTGTAAGGGGCCTTTTTGTCCGTGATGGCGGGCTTCCGCATCGCGGATGGTGAATCTCCGTTGACGAGATCTTCCGGATAAATCAAGAATTGCGGCGGCACCATTGAGGGTTGTTCGCGACGTAAGAGACCAAAATGATCTCCATAGTCGCGAATGTGTCCCATCGGCACCGCTGAATGCGCTTGCCGGGAGAAGGGGATCATGAGCGCGGGCTCGCCGCATCTGATCGGGTGGTCCGGTGACGCAGTGGCCGACTCCGTCCTGGCCGTCATCGACGCCGACACTGCGGTCATCGAGTTCTCCGTCTGGGGGCAGTGGGACCGCTCACTGTCCACCCAGGCGCGCATCGTGCTGGACAAGTGCCTGGCCGAGCATCCCACCGGTCTGCTCATCGACCTGCACGAGCTCGGGGACCCGCACGCGGTCAGCGCCCCACTGTGGCTGACCGCCTGCGCGCAGGCCGCCGCGATGCAGCCGCCGGTGGCGATCGCGCTCTGCGCCCGGGCGAACACGCCGCTGGCCCGGCGGCTCAGCCGGCTCGGCGCCCGCGACTGGCTCGTCCTCTACGCGACCATCGCGCAGGCCCGGGCCGCTCTCACCGGCCGCCGCGTCGTGCACGACCGGATGCACCTCGCGCTGCCGCCCGACCCGGCCGCCGCGATCCAGGCCCGCGCCCTCGTCGAGGACGCCTGCCGCTGCTGGCACCTGCCCGACCTGCGCCGGCGTGCCCAGCTGGTCGTCTCCGAGCTGGTGGTCAACGCGGCCGAGCACGCCGGCACCGACATCGAAGTGATCGTGTCGCTGCGCGGCTCCGGCGCCGGGGCCTCGCTGCACCTGGCCGTCTACGACGGCGATGTGATCCTGCCCCGGCTGCGCGACCCGATCGCCGGCCCGCTCGGCCCGTCCCTCACCGACCGCGGGCTCGGGCTGCGCATCGTGGGAGCCGCCGCCTCCGACTGGGGCGCGCTTCCGGCTCGCAGTGGCAAACTGGTCTGGGCGATCATTCGCAGCCGTCCGGAGGTTCCCGCATGAGCGGTGTCCGCCCCACCAGCACCCGGATCGCCGGCTCGCGCGACGGCGACCGGCTGCTGATCACGCTGCAGGGCAGCCTCGACGCGATGTCGGTCAGCGCGCTGCAGTCGCAGCTCTACGACCTGACCCAGGTGCACGACCTGATCGGGCTCGGGGTGCCGGTCCGGCAGATCCACATCGACCTGGCCGGAGTGGACTTCTGCGACGCCGCCGGGCTGCGCATGCTGCTGGCGGCGCGGCGGGTGGCGGAGGCACGGCAGGCGACCTGCCATCTGCACGGGCCGCAGCCGCACCTGCGGTGGCTGCTGCGGGCCACCCGGGCAGCGGACCTGTTCCACCTGGAAGCTTGACGGTCATCGCCAAGCGCGGTGATCGGCTCCACCTGGAGGCTTGACGCTCCGGGGTGCCGGGTCAGGGCCAGGTGCGGTGATCGGCGTCGAACAGGGCCCGGTCGCTCTGCACCGGGACCACACAGACCAGGTGGCCGCCCGGCGCGCGCAGCGTCGTGAAGCCGTCCTTGTCGGCGACCACCTCGGCGCCCAGGCCGATCAGGCGGGCCCGCTCGGCCGGCACGTCGTCGGTCTCGATGTCCAGGTGGTGGCGGGCCGGCCCGTCGATCGCCTGTACGTCCACGCTGAAACCGGGCACCGCGCCGTGGAGCTGGATGAACTCCTCCTCGCCGGGCACCGGCCGGGCCGGCGCACCCAGCGCCGCCGACCAGAACGTCGCCGCGGCGTCGGCCTCGGCGAGTGGAGTGTCGATGAACAGACCGAAAACGCGGCTGCGATGCATGATCGGACTCTACGGGGCGAGTCCGCTGTTACCGCAATCTTGCCGAGACGTTCTTCCGTCACTCGGCCCTCCCTGCAACCCGCGCCCGGCAGGATGGGGATCATGGACGACGATCTCTCCCTGGCGAAGTCCGCCGCCCTCGCCGGCGCGGCCGAGGCGATGCGGCACTTCGCCGCCCTGGCCGACCTGCCCCGTGAGATGAAAGCCGACGGCTCCGTGGTGACCCTGGCGGACCGTGCCGTCGAAGCCACCATCCGGGACGTGCTGACGGCCGCCCGGCCCGCCGACGCGATCCTCGGCGAGGAAGAGGGCGAGACCAGCGGCAGCGGCGGCCGGCGCTGGATCATCGACCCGATCGACGGGACCGCCCTGTTCGTCGCCGGCGACCAGCGCTGGCTGGTGCTCGTCGCCCTGGAGGAACAGGGCGAGATCACCGCGGGCGTGGCGGTCGTGCCGGCGATGGACCGCGTGTGGTGGGCCGGGCGCGGCACCGGCGCCTACGAGGGCCGCCTCAGCGGCGGCCGCATCGTCGACGAGACCCGGATCCACGTCGCCGCGTGCGCCTCCCGCGAGGTCGCCGGCAGCCGCCTCGGCGTCGTGCCGGACTGGGACCGGGAAGTCGCCGAACCGCTCATCGCGCTCGCCGACGAACAGCACTGGCCGTTGCACCCGCCGCTGATGATCGCCCGCGGCGAGCTGGACCTGGCCGTGCAGACCTGCGGCCAGATCTGGGACTTCGCCGCCACCTCGCTGATCATCACCGAGGCGGGTGGGCACTACCGTGGCCTCTACGGCCGCGTCGGGCCGGGCGCGGGGCCGTCCCTCTTCGCCGCCAACGCGGAACTGCGCGATGAGGCGCTGAGCGCGGTCAACGCCGCCCCCGCCCGCAGCTGACCCGCCATGGACCAATGCGGTGAGCGGGGCGGCCATGCCGCTCGCGCCGTGGACCAGTGCGGTGAGTGGGCCGGCCATGCCGCTCCCGCTCGCGGTTGAGCCGCCAGGGACCGGCGCGGTTAGCGGGCGGGCCAGGACGGCGCCGACGATCGCGGATCGGGCTCTGCGGGGCGCCGTTGGGGACGGCGGTTCGCTAGCGATCGCGCCTGGCTGCCTCCGGAGCTGGAGAGCTGGGCGCAGGGGCAGGGCGCGGAGCGCCCCGCCCCTGCGGGGTTGCGGGTTGAGCGTGCGGTGATGCTTACGCCCGGCGGGCGCGGTGGAGTGCTGGTGGTCGCAGCCGGTCGCGGGGGAGCAACGGGGCTGTGGTCAGGCGTACGACGAAGGGGTTGCGGCTGACGCGTGCCGCAAAGGGCGCCAGGCGAGGATGGCGATCGCCGCCATGGCGGCGGCGGCCAGCCAGAAAGGCGTGGTGAGGCCCCAGACGCCGGCCAGCAGGCCGCCGATGAGGGAGCCGACGGCGGCCGCGCCGCCGGATTCGAGCAGGGCGTAGACGCTGCCCACGCGGCCCAGCAGGTGCGTGGGAACCAGCCGTTGGCGCAGCGTGGCCACCGTGATGCCCCAGATCATGCCGTGCGTGCTGAACAGGATCAGCGCCGCGGCGGCGACCAGGGGAGTGGTGGTCCAGGCCAGGGTGGCGTGGACCAGGGCCTCGGCGATCAGGTCGGCGCGCAGGACCGCGGTGGCGCCGACCCGCCTGGTGAGCGGGACGGCGATCAGGGAGCCCAGCAGGCCGCCCACCGCGAAGGCGATGAGCAGGAAACCGTAGCCGATCTCGGAGAGGCCCAGACGTTGCTGGGCGTAGAGGACGAAGACGGCGAATGCAGCGCAGAACACGATGTTGCTCAGGCCCATGGCGACCGCGGTGGTGCGCAGCACCGGATGGCGCCACAGCCAGCGCAGACCTTCGCTGATCTCGGTACGCAGGCGGCGGCGTGGGGCCGGGGGCGGCGGCGGGATCGGTGGCAGGGCCGTTACCAGGGCCGCCGAGATGAGGTAGGTGAGGGCGGGCAGACCGAACGAGAGGGCCGCGGCCACGCCGAAGAGCCAGGCGCCGAACGGCTTGGCGGCGAACTGGTTGATCACGGTGAAGGTGGCGCCCAGGCGGGCGTTGGCGCGGTCCAGGTGCTGCGGGGCGACGACGGCGGGCAGCAGCGCGCCGGCGGCGGTGTCGGCGGCGGTCTCGGCGCAGCCGAGCAGGAAGAGGACGGCGTAGATCAGCCAGACGGTGGCGTTGCCGGTGGCCGTGGCGGCAGCGAGCACGATCAGCGCGCCGGCGCGGACCAGGTTGACCGCGGTGATCAGGCGGCGGCGGTCCAGGCGGTCCACGTAGGCGCCGCTGATCAGGCCGAACAGCAGCCACGGCAGCTGGCCGGCGATGGCGCCGCCGGCGATCAGGGTGGGGTTGCCGGTGACCGAGACGAGCAGGAGCGGGCCGGCCACCATGATGACCCCGTCGCCCAGGTTGGAGACCGCCGACGCGGTCCACAGACGGGTGAAGCCCGCGCCGAGGCGCGGGTGAAGAAGGGTACGCAAAAGAGCTCCTCGAGCCAGAACGGAAACGGTCGGCGAGGAGCAGAGACCACCAGAGGTCAGCTGGCGGCGTGCCCTCGCGGCGAGATGGCGACCGTGTCCATGTCGAGGCGCATGTCCCACTCCTCACGTCGGCTGAGGTTGGGGACAGGGTAGACGGAGCCCCCCGGTCTCCGCCTACCCTTTTCCCTCAGGCGGCGTAGCTGTTCAGGAACGCCAGCAGGTCGCCGTTGAGCTGGTCCTTGTGGGTGTCGGTGATGCCGTGCGGGGCGCCCGGGTAGACGATCAGCTCGGCGCCCTTCACCAGCGCCGCGGACGCCTTGCCGCCGACCTCGATCGGCACCACCTGGTCGTCGTCGCCGTGCACCACCAGCGTCGGGATGTCGAACTTCGCCAGGTCGTCGCGGAAGTCGGTGGCCGAGAAGGCGGCGACGCACTCGTAGGTGTTGCGGTGCCCGGCGGCCATGCCCTGCAGCCAGAAGGCGTCGCGCATGCCCTGCGAGACGTTCGCGCCGGGCCGGTTGTTGCCGAAGAACGGGCCGTCGGCGAAGTCGCGGTACAGCTGCGAGCGGTCCTTCAGCGAACCGGCGCGGATGCCGTCGAAGACCGCCAGGGGCAGCCCGCCCGGGTTGTCCTCGGTCTGCAGCATCAGCGGCGGCACGGCCGAGACCAGGACGGCCTGGGCGACGCGGGCGGTGCCGTACGTGCCGATGTAGCGGGTGATCTCGCCGCCACCGGTGGAGAAGCCGATCAGCGTGACGTCGCGCAGGTCCAGGCTGTCCATCAGGAAGGCGAGGTCGGCGGCGTACGTGTCCATCTCGTTGCCGTGCCAGGTCTGGGTGGACCGGCCGTGCCCGCGCCGGTCGTGCGCGATGACCCGGTAGCCGTTCTCGGCGAGGAAGAGCTGCTGCGACTCCCAGCTGTCCGAGTTCAGCGGCCAGCCGTGGCTGAGCACGACCGGGCGGCCGGTGCCCCAGTCCTTGTAGTAGATGTCGGTGCCGTCAGGGGTCTTGAGGAAGCTCATGGTGATCATGCAACCAGCGCGGGCGGGCCCGGACCACGCAGGAAATTACGCAGAACTACCGGGCGTCGAGCGCGGCCAGCCCGGACCGGGCCAGCTCGACGCCCTTGGCGAACAGGCTGTCCTCGAGGAGTTCCAGCGCCCGGGTGAGGTCGGAGCGGGCCTCGGCGGCCGCGCCGAGCGCGGCCCGCGCCCGGCCGAGGGTCAGGTGCACCTGGCCCAGCATGCTGGTGTCGGTGAACTCCCGGGCGAGCGGCAGCGCCAGCTGGGCCTCCCGGTACGCCTCCGGCCAGCGTTCGAGATCGGCCAGGACCTCCGCGGCGAAGGTGTGCGCGCCGGCCCGGGCGGACATCGCGGGCATCCGGTCGACCGGCCGCCGGTCCAGTTCCACCAGCGTCCGCCGGAACATCGCCAGGGCCTCCTCCCGGCGCCCCAGGCTCGCCAGCAACAGGCCGATGCCCTGGAAGTGCTGCACGTAGTGGTTGTGGTCACCGACCTCGGCGGAGAGCCGTTGCGCCCCCAGGTAGGCGTCGAGGGCCTCCTCGTTGCGCCCGGCGAACCGCCAGGCGGTCCCGGCGTAGGTGAGGGCCCAGGCCTGTTCCGGCCGGTCGCCGATCTGCACGGCCAGCCGGTACGCCGTCATCGCGATCTCGGCGCCCTCGGCGGGGCGGCGGGCGCCGTGCGTGGCGGCCCAGGCGAGATAGTTGAGGTGGGTGACCTCCGGGCCGCGGTCGGGCAGCCGGGCTGCGGCGGCGCTGGACAGGCCGTAGACCTCGTACCAGCCGGCCCAGAAGACCAGTTTGTCGGAGAACCAGTGCATGGCTTCGGCCACGTCGACGACGAGCTGGTCGTTCGTGGCCGACCGCAGGGCGGCGAGCCAGTTGTACCGCTCCGCCCGTAGCCAGGCCTCCGCCTCGTCCGCGCTGGTCAGCGGCACCAGGCCGGTCCAGCTCGGCGGCGGCGCGCCGTAACCGGGCTCGAACCAGCGGCCGGCGACGATCGCGGTCTCCAGCAGCCAGTCGGTCAGCCGCTCGGCGGTGGCGGCGCGGGTGCCCGGTGGCTCCTCGATGCGCAGGCGTTCCGCGGCGTACAGGCGGATCAGGTCGTGGAAGCGGTAGCGGTCGGTGCCGTGGTGCTCGAGCAGCCCCAGCTCGACCAGCTCGTCCAGCCCGTCGATGGCCTCCAGGGGGCTGATCTCGGCGAGCACCGCCGCGATCTCCGGCGAGAACGAGACGTCCGGTACGTGCGCCAGCCGCCGGAACAGCGCGCGGGCCGCGTCGGGGAGCTGGGCGTGGGAGAGCGCGAAGGCCGCCGCCACCCCGGTGTCGCCGACGGTCAGGGCGGCCAGCCGGCGGTCGGCGTCGGCGAGCCGGGCTACCAGGTGGGCCACCGTCCAGCCGGGCCGGGTGGCGAGCCGGGTCCCGGCGATCCGCAGCGCCAGCGGCAGGTGCCCGCAGAGCCGGGAGACCGCACCGACCTCGCCGGCCGGCACCCCGGCGGCCTGGACCGCGATCGAGCGCAGCAGGGTGGCCGACTCGTCCGGGCTGAGCGGCTCCAGCCCGATGCGCAGCACCCCTTCCAGCCCGCCGAGGACACGCCGGCTGGTCACCACGGCGACGCCGGGACCGTCCGCGGGCAGCAGCGGGCGCAGCTGGGCCTCGCTGCCGGCGTTGTCGAGCACCAGCAGGCAGCGCCGGGACCGCAGCACGGCCCGCAGCTGGCTGGCGCGTTCCTCGTTCGACTCGGCGATGCGCCGCGGGCTCACCTCGAGCGCCCGCAGCAGGCGGACCAGGGCCTCGCCGGTGTCCACCGGCTCGGCGTCGGTGCCGCGCAGGTCGAGGTAGAACTGCCCGTCCGGGAAGTCGGTGCGCAACCGGTCGGCGAGCCGCACCGCGAACGCGGTCTTGCCCAGCCCGGCCTGGCCGTGCACCACCAGCACCGGCGCCGGCCCGGGGCCGCTCCCGACGGCGTGCCGCCGGGCCAGGTCGAGCTCGGCCGAGCGGCCGACGAAGTCGGTGACGGCGCGCGGCAGCTCGCACAGCCGGGGCCGGCCGGCGGC
>NZ_JBEZZB010000037.1:0-70559 GCF_040638955.1 Actinoplanes sp. NPDC024001 | reverse complement strand
CGGATTCCTGCGCCTGGCGTGCGCTGTCATCTGCTACCGCCGCGCCGCCAAGCAGAACCTGTTGACCAGCAACCATCCCAAATGAGATGCGGTCTAAGTGCGCGACGAGAGCGATGCCTCGCGGAGTATTCAGTTCACCTGCCCGGCATACGTCGAGCAGTGCACGCGGGGTGTAGTCACCCGGCCTGCCACCCAAGCGCGTATTGCTGGCCAGCCGCACGACCGGCAAGGTGGTGTAGCCGAGCCACCGGTCGAAAAGATGTGCCACGCCGCCTTGATCGCACAGCGACTTCATCGTGGTGTACAGCATGTCGTCGTGATGCTTGACCGACACCAGCTCGAGCAACGGAGGCCGGTCCCTGACGATGATGAAGTCTTCCTGCCACTCACAAATGATCTTCACAATCGATACGTCTGTGTGCAGGCTCAGGCAGTACGAGGCGATGATCTCGGTCTGGTAGTGGAAGTTGCCCTGGGTGGGTGCGCCAGCGTCCTCAGCCGGCCGCCGGAAGAGATCCAGCTCAAGCTGCCCGGTTTGGTCGATGCGCTCGGATAGCCCGTCAGGGTGCTCGGCCTGCGAAAAAGCGCCATCCACCACGACGAGCGCCCACCTTCCTTGCAATCCGTGATCGCAGACTTGCGTACAGCGAACCTGATCACAATGCTGGTGCGCAACAGCCCGTTGGGTACAAAAGGCGACTATGTCGTCCGACGGGCCACACTAGACAGCGCCTTGCATAGCCGTGTAAGGCCGCGCATGCCCGGTTGTCGATGACGGCGGTGATCAGCCGATCTGTGGAACGCGAGTGCACGAATCGGAGGTGGGAGTCCGGGTGCCGGGGCACACGGCGCCGGTTCCCGCAGCGCCTGAACGCCGGTTCCGCCGAGTTGATCCACGAGTGGAGGGTCAGACCCGGCAACGTTCACCGAGAGTGCCTCGGCTCGGTAGCGGATCCGCGTGTCAATATCGCTATGCTGGTCGCATGGGCACTCATCATGAAGATGAGTGCTACGCGTGGGGGTTCAATTCCCCCCTCGGACACGTTAAACCCCATATCGATCATTGTCCTCGCGGCAGGATCGGATGGGGTTTCTTGCTGTCCGGCTCCGATGCGGGTGTCCGGTCTGTCGTGACGGCGGTCGGGGCGGCTGTTCCTGCTGCTCAGCCGGTTTCACCGGCTGGTTCTTCCTGGGCGGCTGCTCGTCGGCTACGTCTTGGTCTGCGTTGTTCGCTGGCGGGGTGTGCGCTTGGCCATCGGCGGGTTCGAGGGTGACCGTGCCAGAGCCGCACACGATGACCGCGTCACGACGCCGGACCTCTGCGGCCAGCCCCGAGGCGCAATCGACATCGGCAAGCGCCGCGTCCCCGGCGAGCAGCTGCTCGACGAGCTTGGCCTCCGACCAGTACACCCAGCGGGGTGCCTCCCGGTTTGCGGGCTGGGCGCTGGTGTGGCCGTGCCGGCAGCGGTACCCGGCGCGCCCGTTCGCCCAGTGCCCGGACAGCCGCCGGCTACACACTTCGCAGATCAGCAAGCCGGTCAGCGCGTGACGGCGCTGGGTGCCGTCCTCGGGCAGGGCATGGGCGGTGATGTCCTGTGCCGTGGTGAAGTCCTCGTCGCTGACCAGTGCCGGATGGGTGTGATCTTCGGAGATCACCCAGTCGGATCGTGGGTTCCAGATCCGGACCGGGCCGAGGCTGGTGCGCCGGTCGCCCGGTGTGGCCTCGCGATGGTCGGTGAACTGCCGGTTCCAGACCTGCCGGCCGGTGTAGCGCGGGTTCGCCAGGATCGCCGCGACCGTACGCAACGTCCACACCGCTCGACCACGGTGCGGGTTGCGGACCCGGTCGTAGACACCCGGCGACGGAATGTGCCGTTCGTTGAACTCGCGGGCGATGCCCGCGGTGCTCATGCCTTCGAGGCGGCGGGCGAAGATCCACCGCACATGTGGCGCCGTCACCGGATCCACTTCGAGGCGGCGCCGGCGCCAGCTCGCCTGGATCTGGTTCGGATGCGGGCCTGCGTCGATGAGTTGGTAGCCGTAGGGTGGCCGGCCGCCTTGATGCCGGCCTTGTTCACGGACCTGGGCGGCCATCGCTGAACGCACCTGGAACCGGGTCCGCAGCACCTCGCGCTGCGACTGCTGACCCCGCATCATCAGCAACGCCCGATGATCCGGCTCACCGACCCTTCAGCCTCCGGCAGCCACAGTTGCGCTCCGAGGCCGTGCAGCGTCTCAAATGATCCGGCGGGCCCCGCCGCCGGCGAATGCCCGCTCGACCTCACCGACCACGACCGCATCGAACCCGCGATCCGGTTCCGCGGCCGCGGCCAGCAGAGCGGCCGCCTGCGGGCGCTTCACCCACGGGAGGCTTCGCGAAGCGCCCGGGTCGAAGAACTCGACCACGATCCGGCCCCGGCCGGCGACCAGCCGCTGCGCCGATTCCAGCTGCCAGGCCCGCGACGACACCGGTTCCTGATACTCACTCGTCGAGATCCGCCCGTAGAACGCAAACCTCAACCCACGGGCTGCGAGCGGGCGCCCACGGCCGCGGACCCGCGGCGCCGGTGGCCTGTTCGACACCCAAGCGTCGAACGAACTGGGAGAAGAGGACGGAGAGCAGGCAGGAGCAGACATCGCCGATCACCTCACAGCAGAGGAAACGAGCGGTTGCTATATCGAGAGCAACCGAGCGCCTGCTCCGTCGCCGGCTGATCGACCCAGGTCACCCCCATGACGCTGGGCAGAACCGGAGCACCACCCGACGAGGTGACGAGGCATTCCCGGACCGTTGCGCAGTGTTCGCGAAGTCCCGGTGAGCAGGCTGATCAGCACCACCGTTGTGAGTTATCTCAGCGTCACTTCTCACGGAGCAACGCGCTGTTCGCGGCAAAGAGCGTGTTGCGGCGTAAGGCTCGGATTGCGCTCCAGACCGCCAGTGCGGCGACCAGGACGGCCTCCGCCGCGGGAGTTGCGTCGCCGGGCGGCGGTTTCGCGGGCGCGCCGACCTCTCGCAGGAACACCCTCTCGTGGCACGCCTGCACTGGCGCGCCTATATCCCTCTGGGGACCCGCCTCCCGCCCAGGGGATTCAAGAAAATCACCAGGACCGGTACGAGCTTCACAAGCTTCCTACAAGGCCCGGCGGCAAGCATTGCCGGTGTCCCACGACGAAAGGCCACTTCCCCGGACTATGCAAACGTGCGGAAAACATATGCGTCGGAACCGCCAGCCGCCCGGAGGGTGGGATAGATGTATCCGCCACCTGGCGGAGGCCCGGGCCGAGGACACTCGCCGCATCGTCGTCGGGATTGCACTCCGCCCGGCGACTGATAGGGACTGCTGCCGCGGACGGCGACTGGCCGGGCACTTACCACAAATTGGCATGCCGAAGTCAACCGCCGCACCGGGCGGGAAATCGCACCACCTCTGATCACGGTCTTGCATGCGCCGTTGCGGTGGTAGATCACCGCTCAGTCAGTGCAACCTGACAGCAAACTGCCGAACGATGAAATGGGGAGAATGCATGTTTATCAAGAAGCTGGCGCGAGCCAGCGCCGTAGCCATCATCGTATTAGTTGGAGCGCTGAGCTTCGGTGTGCCCGCACAGGCCGCACCCTCGACTTTCTTGGCCCAGGCGATCCACTCAAGCGGCCGCGTCGCAGCCGCCGTGACGGGCAAGATGTGGTTCAGTGCCCTCTCTGTCGGGTTCAACGATGTCACCCTTACTATCGTCGCGAATGAGTGTGCGTACGTTGTTTTCTCGGGCACGGCACGCGGTCATCATTATGAAAAGTACGTACCGGACAACGCATCCTACTGCGCCGGGTCGACAGGAAGAACCATCAACCTCGGCAACCATGTCCTGGCGACTACCCAACAAGGCGGCTTCGCCGACGCCGAGATATCAGTCGTGGACGACAGCCATGGAATCGTCGGCTGGGCTCTGTGTGGCAGATACGACACTTCTTGCTGGCGGGGGCAATCCTAGAAGCCGCTTAGCCCTTTGCTTGAATGGATAAACGGGGAGCCCGCAGTTCTGCCGAATTGCGGGTTCCCGTCGCCTTTCCATCACCCGGGCGCGTTCTGGTGACCGTACGGCAAGGCCGCCGGGGCGGACCGGCCCGCAGGTGACCCGTCACCGTGCCGGACGCCAGGGTCACCCGGGCACGAGGCCGAACCACCCGCACCAGCGCCCCGCTGCCTCCCGCGAGGGGCAGTACTGCGATCACCGCGGCGGCCCCTGGCGGCGGCAGCGACTCCAGGTTCCGCAGGTGTTCCACGCCGTACCTGCCGCCGCCGAGCCACCGGTGGTGCACGGGTACGGCGGCGTCCTGCGCATCGGTGTCCAGGCTGGGCGAGTCGATACCGAGGGCGGCCACCTGCGGGCGGGTGTCGAGCAGGAACGCCGGCTGGCTGCTGCGGCGCGATTTCGCAGAAGGTCGGGCCGGCCGGGCTCAGGTTCGCTCGGCAGGTCCGCACCTTATTTGATCCGGGCGAGCCGGCCGAACCGCGGCGAGCCAGAACACGCCCTCGGCGCACAGGATCCGGGTGGCGTCGCCGACACGGTCCGGACGCGGTGAACTGGCGGTTCACCAGATCCGGTGCCGGCTCGCGATCCGGGGTCCTGCTTCGTGGAGCCGCCGCGCCAGCCGCGCCGCAAGTGCGCGCCCTGCCAGCCCTGGCCGCGCATCAGCCGTTCGACGCGTTTGCGGCCGATGCGGGTGCCGTCGCGGCGCAGTTGCTGGTGTACCCGATCGACGCCGTAGGCGAATCCCGAGTTCTGCCAGATCTCGTAGATGTTGGAGAGCAGGCCCAGGTTGACCATGTCCCGGTCGCAGGGTTGCTCGATCTGCTTCTTCCAGGCGTAGTACGTCGACTCGCCGATCTCTAGGACCCGTAGCAGGAGCGCGACCGCGAAGCGGTCCGACTGTTCTTCGATAGCGTCAGGACCGTCGCCGGGTCGGGTCGAGCTCCGCCGCGAAATACGCCGAGGCGGCTTTCAGGATCTCGTTCGCCCGGCGCGGCTCATCGGGGTACTTCTTCGGTGGTGCCACAGATACTTCCTCCCCATGGCCACCAACCATGATGAAGAAGCTCCATGAATACGGGGGCGCCTCACCCCGGACATTTCACTCTGAACCATGAGCCTGCCCTGGTGACCAGCTCGTTCGCGGGCCGGTTCGCCCGGGTCGAACCTCGCCGGGCGGACCGCATACCTGATGGAGCAGCCAGCACGGCCGAAGACTGGAGCCGATCGGTGATGCACGGCTGGGCTACGAGGTCATCAACGGGCGACCGGGTCGGCCCAGGCCGCCCGTAGGAGGCCGACCAGACCGACGTTCGCGGAGCGCCGGGCCGCCGACAGGAGCGACTCGGCGGCCCGCGCGTCCTCGGCGAGAGCCGCGGCGGTGGCGGCCGCCCGCTGAGCCTCATCCTCAGCCCGTGCCGCGTCGGCCGCGGCCTGGTCGTAGCGTCGCCGGGTCTCACGCACGCGCAACTCCCACCCGAGCGGCACCGCGGCGGGGCTCGGCGTGGACTCCGCCGTCATCTGCGCGTGCCGCCAGATCCGGTTGAGTTCGTCAACCGACAGCTGTCCACGCTGGTATGCATCCAGAGCTGCGCGCTGCACGAGCCGATGAGTTTGGCCGGCTGCTTCGGCATCTTTGAGTGCCTGCCGGTGGCGTTGCTCCGCAATGTCGCGGGTCGTGGACGCCCACAAGGCCCGATCCTGCGCTTGGTCGGCCTCGTCCAACGCCCGCAGCGCTGCCGCAGTTGCCAACTCGGCGTCGGCAGCAACCACGTCCACCTCGTCGGTGATGAACACCGACCGACCGTGCTCCGCTTGCCTGTCGGCGAGTTCGCGTTGACGGCGGGCAGCGATCCCCAGCAGCGCTACTGCCAGCAGCAAGGTGACCTGAATCGTGCTGAAGATCAACATGGCAAGTATCGACACTATTGTCCTTTTCCGCCGTCTCGCACTAGTTCAGGCCCCGCTTCGAACGGCGCATGGCGGAATATGCCCGATGCGGCGGCAAGGAACACCTCGGATGGCTGCGTCAAACGCGGAACTTCGTCGAGACCGATGCATCGATCCCAGGATGCCGCAGTCAGCCGCCAGGCAAGCAGCCGGTACAGACGGTGACGGTCATTCCCATGGCGAAAGCCGCGATGACAGCGGTAGACAGTGCGTTGGGTCCGCCGTAGCAGCAGCAGTCCTAGCACCGTGGGCAGGATCCTAAGCTGAGGGCATGGCGGACTGGAGCGAGGAGGAGTATGTCCAGTATCTGCGGGACGAGCGGCGCCGCTATGGGTGGGTGATGCAGCGTTTCGGGGGTCTCGTTGCGTTCCAAGCCGAGATGGCTGCGGAACAGCGGTACCCCTTCGAGGCGAGCGATGCGCCCTACCGAGGACTCATGTTCCATGACGAGGCATGGTGTTGGGCGATGCGTGAGATTCATGGAGACCAGTACTGGGTGTCGCACCCGGATCTCGTCGAACCGCCGGCTGAGTACAGGGCGCTCGATTGAGCGCCGGGAACGGCCGCCGCCGAAACAGTGAGTGACCGCTCTTCCGTGTCCGGCGCCCACGGAGCGCGGCAAATCAGTGCGTCGTCGGACTGAATCATCCTCACGGCCGCATGAAGATGTATCCCCAGAAGCTGTCTGTGCCACGGCCGGAGTAGTTGTCATCCAAGTCGCTCCTCGGCTGCGCGGGGGTGAAGGGCAGGGCGGTGCGTTGCCGAAGATCCGTTCGTCGCTCGACCCTGTGGACGATCCCGCGCCGAGTGAGGGCGATGGGTTTGGGCAGGCGTTCGGCGACGCCGGCCTACCCTCGGTTCATGAGTGCAGATCTCTGTGGCGGTATCCGACGAGGCCAGCGGCGGTGAGCGCGGCCGCCGAGGCGAGCATGATCGTCGAGGCTGTCATGTCGGGACCGGTCAGCGGTACCGGTGCCAGATGGGCGAACGGTGAGAGGTCACGGACCCAGCTCGGTGCGGCGACGCTCTCGGCGATGACCAGCAACAGGAACCCGCCGACTGCGGGAAGAGTGCCGAGAAGCCCGGTCAGGCGTGGCACCCAGCCGACGGCGAAGACCGCCACACCGAGGCTCAGCAGCACGATCGGCAGGACGTTCCAGACACCGCGCAGTGCCGCGCCGATGGCGAGTTCCCCGCCCATGACGGTGACACCGGCCCAGGTGAGCAGTCCGGCGCCGGTGACCAGGATCGCTGCGGCCACAGCCGTGACGGCGATCTCGGCGCCAAGCAGCCGGATCCGGGTGACGGGCCCGCTCACCAGCAACGTCAGCCGGCGGCCGGTCTCGGCGGCGATCAGATCACCCATCCGGACCGCGGTGAAAACCCCGGCGGGCAGGGCGAGCAGCGCGAACAGGGAGGCGGCGAACCCAGCAATACTGCCGAGCGCGTCGAAGCCGGCCTGTGCCGCTTGGCCGGCCATGGCGGGGTTGTCGCGCAGGAAACCGGTGACCGAGACCGCGGTCAGCCCGATCAACAGATAGTAGGCGCCGATACCGATCATCCAGCCGGTCAATGGCCGCAGCACCCGGCGGACGGCGAAGGTCTCCACACTGGCCAGCAGCCGCGTCCGCGGAGGCCGTCCGGCCGCGGGCGCGAGCAGACCACCCTGGACATCACGGCGGCCGACCGCGGTCAGCGCCACCGCGGCGACGATCGCCGTGGCCATCGCTAGCAGCACCAACGGCAGAATCCGGTCCTGGACGTAGGGGCCGCTGAGCGCGAGCAGCCCGAACGGGGACAGCCAGTGCAGCCAACCGAGGGCGGTGACGCCGTCGCCGATCATGCGGGCCAGCAGGCTGACGCCCAGCACCGCTACCGCCGCGCCGGTCGCCGGGGAACGAGCGGGATGAACCTGGGCAGCCAGCGCAGCCACCGCGGCGAAGAACGTGCCGAGCACGCCAGTGCCCACACCGTGAACGAGCGCGCCCGCGGCCGGGGTGCCGGCTACCAGCAGGACAGCCGTGATGGCGATCGCGGTGGCGGCCGCGACCACCATCACGGCAGCTATATGGCGGATCAACACGTTGCGCAACGGCAGACGACCGGACAGCAGCACATCCCAGCGGCCGGCGTCCTCCTCGCCACGCGTGATCCGGGTGACGGCAAGGATCGACCAGGCCGCCAGCAGCACGGCGAAGACGGTGCCGATCCGCCACACCGTGAACCCGCCGGCAGTGTCCAACCCGACCGGCGCCCCGAACAACGTGCGGATCGCCGGGTTCGCGGCCAGCGACTGCAGGCCGCGGGCTGCCGCCGGGTCGGCCATCACCTGCGCGTAACTGGTGACCACGACGGCTGTCATACCTACAGCCAGGCCGGTGACGATCAGAGCGCCGCGCCGGATCTGCCGAAACGCCAGCCAGGTAACGGTCCGGCCCGGCGCTGGATCAGCGGTCAGGCTGACAGGGGTCGATGCGGGCAGGATGTCGGTGCTCACCGGGCCACCTCCTGCCGGCCGTAGTAGTCGAGGAAGATCTCCTCCAGGCTCGGCTCCCGCACCGCCAGCGCAGTGACCTCCACACCCGCGAGCGCCTGCAGCGCCGGTGCGGGTGCCCCGGTGAGCGTGAACCTTAGTTGCCCGTCACCTGCGGGTTGGACCGCTCCGATCCCGGGTGTCACCGTGAGGTCGGGTGCCGCGCCGGTGTAGGAGATCGTCACCTCCGAACGGTGCAGGCCCCGCAACTCGCCGATCGTGGCCACCTCGACGAGCCGGCCGGCGCGCAGGATGCCGACCCGGTCGCAGACGGCTTCGACCTCGGCCAGCTGATGGGAGCTGAGGAACACCGTCTGCCCCCGGTCACGGGCCTGCCGGACCGCCGTACGGAATTCGCGTTCCATCAGCGGGTCCAAGCCGCTGGTCGGCTCGTCGAGCACCAGCAACGGCGCCCGGGTCGCGAACGCCGCGACCAGCGCGACCTTCTGCCGGTTGCCCGTCGAGTAGGTCCGGGCCGGCTTGGACACATCGAGGGCGAACCGTTCGACGAGCTCGTCGCGGTAGGCGGTGTCGGTTCCGGGTCCGGTCCGGGCTTGCAGGTGCAGGATCTCGGCGCCGGTCAGCTGCGGCCACAATGCCACATCGGCCGGCACGTGCGCCAGGTGGCGGTGGGCGCGGGCCACGTCGGCGGCAGCCACGCCGAACACCTCGGCCCGACCAGCGGTAGGCCGGGCCAGGCCGAGCAGCAGCCGGATGGTCGTGGACTTGCCGGCACCGTTGGGGCCGAGGAACCCGAACACCTCCCCGGGCGTGACGTCCAGGTCCAAGGCGTCGAGGGCGATGAGGCGGCCGTAACGCTTCGTCAGCCGGACAGCGCGCAGCGCGGGATTGGTCATCGCAGGATGCCTTTCGGTCGGGGGCGTGGAGCTATGACCGCCGACCAGACTTCCCGGCACACCTGCCGCTCACCGTACGCCTGTCCCGCACTGCTCGGAAGGCCTGCCGCCGGTCAACGGCGCACGGGGTCGTCATCCCAGACGTCGGGGACGCCGTCGGCGTCGGCATCGACCGCCTCGGCCGCGCACACCCGCCGGTAATGGGTGTTGCGTGCCCGCAGCACCACCATGGCCAGCAGCGCCGAGATCAGCGATCCGGCCAAGATGCCGATCCGGGCGTGTTCGTCCTTCTCGCTGCCGACCCCGAAGGCGAGCTCGCCGATCAGCAGCGACACGGTGAACCCGATCCCGGCCAGCAGCGCCAGCCCGAGGACGTCCCACCAGCTCACCCCGTCGCCGAGGGTGGCGCGGGTGAAGCGTTGCACCAGCCACGTCGACCCGAGCACGCCGACGCATTTGCCGACCACCAGACCCAGCACGATGCCGATCGTGACCGGGTCGCGCAGCGTCTCACCGAGCCCACCGGCCCCGGCCACCGACACTCCGGCGGCGAAGAACGCGAAAACCGGCACCGCCAACCCCGCCGACACCGGCCGCCACCGATGCTCGAAGTGCTCCGCCAAGCCGTGCCCGTCCCCGGGAATGCGGCGGATCACCGGAACCATGAACCCGAGCAGCACCCCAGCGACCGTGGCGTGCACACCCGAGGCGTGCACCAGCGCCCACGTCGCCGCCGCGAGCGGCAGCAGCAGCCACCAGGAGCGGACCCGCCGCTGCACCAGCACCGCGAACAACCCCAGCGGCACCACCGCGGCGGCCAGCGGCACCAGACTCAGCGAACTGGTGTAGAACACCGCGATGATCAGGATCGCGAGCAGGTCGTCGACCACCGCCAGGGTCAGCAGGAACGTGCGCAGCGCGGCCGGCAGATGCGTGGAGATGACCGCCAGCACGGCGAGCGCGAAGGCGATGTCGGTGGCGGTCGGCACCGCCCATCCCCGCAATGATCCGCCTGCCACGCCCGCGTTGACCGCCACATAGATCAATGCGGGTACGGCCATGCCGCCGACCGCGGCAGCGACGGGCAGCACCGCCCGTCGCGGGTCACGCAGGTCACCGGCCACGAACTCGCGTTTCAGCTCGAGACCGGCGACGAAGAAGAAGATCGCCAGCAGGCCGTCCGCCGCCCACTGTGCCAACGTCAAGTCCAGGTGCAGCGCGTGCGGGCCGACCTTGAGCGCCACCAGGTCCTGGTATCCCGACGCCCATGGCGAGTTCGCCCACAGCAGGGCAAGAACCGCGGCGCCGAGCAGCAGCGCGCCACCAACGGTCTCGGTGCGCAGGATGTCGCCGATCCGGCTGACCTCCGGCCAGCTGCCACGGCCGAACAGGTGACGGTGAGGCGGTGTTGCGGTCACAGGGCTTCCTCCGGAAATGCGGGCACGGCAATGACATCGCCGACCAGGCTTCCCGGCACACCTGAATCGAACCTACCGTGCCGTGGCGGTCACGGCAGCGATTGAGCTCACCCACCACCCGAGGTTTCATCGACGTCCGGACAGGGCCTGCTCCAACAGGTCGACCGCGGTAGCCACACCGTTCTCGGCCCGGACCTTGTCTCCCAGCCGGCGGGCCGCATCGCTCATCCGCTGATCACTGACCGCGCGGCGGATCGCGGCAGCAAGCGCGGGCACGGTCAGGCGCGGCTGAGTGATCGGTTCCGGGGCGACGCCGAGCCGGTGCATCCGCTGCCCCCAGAACGGCTGGTCCGCGACGAACGGGCACACCACCTGCGGCACGCCGGCTCGGACCGCTGCCGCCGTCGTACCCGCTCCACCGTGATGCACCACCGCTGCCATCTGAGGGAACACCGTTTCGTGCGGGACTTCTCCGGCGAGGAACACATCCTCCGATGACCGAGCCTCGCTCAGCCCTCCCCAGCCGGCGGCGAGCACACCGCGCACCCCGGCCATCCGTAACGCAGCGATGATCTCCTGGGTTGCCGCTGCCGGGTCCGGTCCGGCCATGCTGCCGAACCCGACGAACACCCACGGCCCACCGCCGTCGGCCGAAGCCGGCTGGCCAGGCAGCGCATCCGTGGTGACGCTCTGACGGTCGGCGAACCAGTAGCCGGTGATCTGCGCCGACGGCGGCCAGTCAGCAGGACGGGGCACCACTGCCTGGCTCACGGCATGCAGCACCAGCACCCGCCCACCACCGGGATCACGCAGCGGATCGTGCCTGCCATGTCGCCGGGGCAGGCCCCACTCGGCACGCCATCGATCGACCGTGCGACCGAACATCACCGCCGGCGCCTTCATCCCCACATAGGTCGCCCGGTTCACCCCGGCCGGCAGCCACGACGGAAGCTGCTGACCCGGCCACGCGAACTCCCTCGTCGGCACATACAGCGGCATCGGCAGCGCCAGCACCGCCGGGACACCCAGGTTCTCCGCCACATGCTGGCCGGCCACGATCTGCCCGTTGTGCACGACCACATCAGCGCCCGCCCCCGGCCCGACCGACGCAATCTGCCAGCAGTCCTCGAACACGCGGGTGAAAAGTGCAGGCATCCGGCGCATCAACGCCAGCCTCTCCCGCAGGCCACCGGCAGCTACGTCGCCTACCGCCGATCCGCTGTCCAGCACCCGCAACGGGCCGTCGTCCACACCGGCGAACCTCACGCCGTGCGTGGTGACCAGATCGGCGAAACGCTCCGGCGCCCCCAGCACCGCCTCGTGGCCGCGGGCCTGCAACTGCTGCGCCAACGCGATGAACGGCTGCACATCACCGCGCGTGCCCAACGTCAGGATCAAAACCTTCACCGTGAGCCTCCCGCAGCCGCCGACACGTCATCACCGCGCCGACCAGGCTTCCCGGCTCACCAGCAACGAGCGTACGTCACGAGCACAGCCCACCTATGCCGCCAGCAAGTTGATCTACCGGCACCGCAACGTCGTGGAACGCTGCTTCAACCGGCTCGAACACTGCCGAAGTGTCGCGACCCGCTGTGACAAGATCAGCAGTTTCGTTCCAGGCCACCGTCACCATCGCCGTTCTGCTGCAATGGCTGTCGATCGTTGAAGACACCACCTGGTTCTGCCGCAAAGCATGCCGCGCTGCGGGCATCACTGGAATCGCTGCTGATTCCGGCCATGCCGCAGCGCGGCTGCGATAGCGACCTACGAGGAGAAGGCCTTCACCTCGAGGAGGCCGACCGAGGCGGTGCCGTTGGCCTGCATCAGGACGCGGAGCCGGGTGGTGTTGATCGGGTTGAAGGTCACGGTGTTGTAGGCGTTGGCGTTGACCGAGTAGCCGCTGGTGGCGGGCACGTCGGCGTAGGTGCCGCCGGTCCAGTACTGCAGTTTCCAGGAGCTCGGCAGTCGGACGCCGCCGGCGTCGTCGAACAGGTATATCTGGGCCCGGTTCAGGCTCGTTGCGCGAGGCCAGGTCAGTTCGGCCCACTGCTGGCCGGTTTCGGGCCAGGTACCCCACCGGGGGTTGACGGTGTCATTGGACGAGCCGGGTTCGCGGCCGTCGTTGATGGCGTTCACCGACTCCCACGGAGAGGTGTAGGAGGCCGACGCGGCCGCGGTGCGGGCCCTGTTGTCGCCGGCCGGCGGCGGTGTGGTGCCACTGATCGCCAGGTCGGCGCTGTTGAAGGCGTTGAAGGCCGGGTTGATGTCGGGTTCGCCGCCGGCGCCGTCGCAGCGGCGGTCCGGGTTGAACATGAGATAGGTGCCGGAGCCGCAGGCGAACGCGATCTCCGCGTCGCCGCCGACCACGACAGAGCCGGACAGGTTGGCGCCGCCCTGGATGATGGCGTTGTCCTTGACCACGGCGTTGCCGCCGACGGTGCCGCCGTTCACCCAGCCGAGGCCCTCGACGCGGGCGTTGCCGGTGACGGTGCCGGCCATCACGGCCGCTTTCGGTCCGACGTACGCGGTGGCGGCGACGTTGGCACCGGCGGCGACCCAGCCGCCGCCATTGGAGTGCCAGCGGCCGCCGCCGGTCGGGGCCGGCTTGACATGGCCGGGCTCGAACCCGGACGGGGTGGCGCCGGAGACGCGGAACTCGTACGGGAAGCGGCGTGCCTTGGTGTAGCCGTCGAGGAAGCCGTAGCGCGGGACCGCGTTCGGCGTACCGGTGACGACCAGCCACACCTCCTTCTCGCCGGCCTGCAACGGGAAGTCGATCTGGCCATCGGTGCCCGTCTGCAGCGGCGAGTACCGCGGGGTGCCGTTCCGGACCGCGACCAGGCCGAAGGTCCAGCCGCTGGCACCGGTCTCGGCGTGGCCCTTGAGCCGCAGCTTGACCAGGCTGCCGTCACTCGACGGCACCAGCTTGATCTTGTTGAAGCCGTAGTCGGACGGCGCCACCCGGGCGTTGATGCGGTAGTGGTTGAGGCTCTGGTTCACGGCTTCGACGTTGCCGCCGTTGTAGGCGTTGAGGAAGCCGGCGCCGTAGACGTTGTTGATGAACGGCATCAGCGTGGACCGGTTGCCGAAGTCGTAGGTGACGGTGCGGGTGGCGTACTCCCCCAGCCGCCGGTTGAGCTCGGCCTGGGTGATCCCGGCGATCCGCCGGTAGACCTCGAGCGGGTGCTCGGTATTGCGGGCCTCGTTCCAGATCCGGTTGAACATGCCGATGCCGTCGCGGTCCTTGATGTACTGCAGCAGCATCCAGTTGCCGTAGTGGTGCCGGCTGGAGCTGTAGTACAGGTTCTCCGAGCGCAGCCACCGGGTCAGGTCGCCGGCCGCGGTGGTGGGCAACGCCTGCATGGCCATGAACTCGGCGCTGGTCTCCCAGAACGTGCCGGCCGAGGCGTCGGTGAAGCCGTAACCGGAGCGGCCCAGGAACGTGTAGTTCTGGAACACGTGGGCGAGCTCGTGCGCCACGCCCCACGAGCCGGGCAGAGCCGCGCCCGGAGCGAGGTTGATGACACCCACCTGGCCGTCGACCGAGCCCCCGGTGGCCCAGGCGTTGAGTTCGGTGCGGTTCCACGTGTTGGTGATGATGACGATGATCTTGTGCTTGGCCAGCAGTCCCGCTTCCGGCGTGAACTTCATGTCGTTCACGTAGAACCGGTACAGGTTCTCCAACTGCCCGAGGATGTCGGCCGGATCAAAGGTGTAGGGCGCGGGTGCGGCGGCCGGGTTGGTGCCGGACTTCTCACCCCACAACAAGATGAAGTTGTTCGACTCGCGGGTGCGGTCGGGGGCCCAGGGCACTTCACCGGTCCGGGTCCACCGCTCGGGGATGAATACGGTCTTGGCGGCTGCTGACGCGTTCGACATGATCTGCGGCACCAGCGCGATGCTGGACAGCAGCACAAAAGCGCACGCAAGAATGAACCACAGCTGTCGCCGTGATCGCGCTCGGGGGATCGACATGACCCGGAACCATAGACCATTAAATAGGTGCCAGCAACGCGCCGATCGGCAGAGCCTTCGGACGCCGTTCGTCATTCAACGGCGTCCTGCCCGCTACGCCGAACCTCTCTTCTACCAGGGGTTCTGCAGGCTGACTGCGGGACTGAGCGACCCGGAATCCATGCCGCCCACAGCTTTAGACGCACCTTCGGCGAACCTTTACAGAAGATTAAGAAGAGGGCGTATGATTCGACGCGAATACGATTCTCCGCATCGGCTCGGTAATCGCGATGACACGATCAGCGAGCAACACGCCAACCGCTTGTTTGATTAACCGGGCATCTGTTCCGCGCCGGCTAATCACCGGCAGCCGCCGTTCCGCTGGACAACGGGCGCCATCCCGGATGAGCGCCGCATCATTGTCTCGTTCGGCAGTTTGATTCGCTTATGCAACGTTCGTAACCTTATGCCCGTTACGACACTCCCCGCATGACAGCCGAGGCGGAGGCCTAGCACCTCGTCGACCGAACCATTCAGGCCGCCCGTCAGGCGTCAGCCGGACCGCGACGCCTACACAGGCCCGGCCAGGGATCTAAAGTGACTCACATCACAGTCGACACGGCCTCAAGGTAGCCCCCTGGCCGGGCGCTCCTCACCGTGGTCTCGCTGCCGCCCGGCCCGTCGACGAGCGCGGATCAGCCGGATCTATCTCGTCCGTGCTCAGGTCGAAGCCGAGCGCCTCCAGCACTGGCACCAGCCCGTCCGGGTCGCTGCCCTCTTGCCACCCGGCCCCGGCTCGGGGGCGAAGGTCACCAGGGTTTCGCTGTCGCGAGCCCACCGCAGCCTCGGATCGGTGTTCTCATTGAAGTACAACGACACCAGCTCGCCGCCGCGTGACAGCAGGCGGGCGGACTCCGCCGAGCAACCTCGGAACCCGTTCGGCTCGGCGATCAGCGTCCAGCCGTCGACGGCGGCGGCGGCGGCGGCGATGAAGTCGAGCCCAGTGTTCAGGTCGGCGTTCCACGATCCGTCGTCGCCGATGCGGTCGGGGTAATCGACTTGTTCGGCGGCACGGTGGAGTCGGTGGGCGCCGGTGACGTCGACTGCTTCGGCGCCCCCGAAGCGGGAGATCACCTCGTCGGGGGTGAGGCCACGGACCATGGTCACGCAGAAGTCAGGGCCGAGCGGGTAGTCCTCGGCGAACTACAGGTTCGGTGGATCTAGACTCAGCCCGGTCTTCCCTATTCGGGAGTGCAGTAGTCGACCCAGCCGTCCACGCTTGGGCCGTTCACCTCCACGACGTACTTGTCGATTTCAAATACGTGCGAGTCCATGGTGAAATGGACGAACTGCTCGTCCACCTTTTTGAAGTAGCATCTGATGCCGGTGGCCGCCCTTGTCGTACCGTGAGGCACTGCGGAGTTAGGTCTCGCCTTCCACCCGTCTTGGACGAGCGCAGCCTCGTAGAAGGAGGCGATCTCCGTGCGAGCGAGTGGGCTGCGATAGACCTGGTTCGCATAGGCTTCACCATCGGAATGGTCGCAGTTTCTGTTCCTCGTCACGGGAGTGGCGGACTCTGGATGCATGTCCAGGATCGGGAGCTTGTTCAACCTCTCGGCGAACTGGACGTCGCTTTTCGAGCAGAAGCCATAGCCATCATCCTCAGTCGTGCAGCCGGCAAGAAGCCCGACGGAGAGCGATGCCGTCGCGAAGAGCCCAAACACGCAGTGAAGTGTCTTTTGGTGCAAATTCGCATCCTAACTGCATGATAGTGATTACGCTCGACCGGTAGGGCGACCGGGGTGCGGTGCGATCAGTGTGTGACGACTGTCGACCGTGTTGGTGCAGTGGCCTTCTCGAGACCGACCAGCTGTGACACGGTGGCGAACCGGAAGCCGCGTGCTTTAAGGCCGGCGAACATCGCGCCAAGGCGGCGTAGCGCAACGAGCCGGTGTGACTTGCCGATGTCGTGCGCCAGAATGATCGACCCTGGCCGCACGTTGTCGACGATGTCGCGCACTTGCCCGTCCGGGTCGTCGGCGAAATGCCGCTCACGCATCAGGTGCGACCACAACACGATGTCGTAGCCGAAAGTGTTCGCGGCCAGCACGGTGGAGCCGCCGAGGTGACCATACGGCGGTCGCAGCAGTGTCGGTGGCCGGCCGAAGACGCGCTCGATCACCTCGTGGGTGCGCGACAGCTCTGTCTCCACATGGGGGCGATCGAGGGTGGCGAGGTCGTCGTGCGACCACGAGTGATTGCCGATCTCATGGCGGCTCATCCGGTGGCGTACGAGGTCGGCGTGGGCTTGCAGGTTGCGTCCCACCATGAAGAACGTGGCCGGTATCCGCGCCTCGTCCAGCGCGTCGAGCACCATCGGCGTCCACTGCGGGCCGGGCCCGTCGTCGAACGTGAAGGCCACGACCGGTTCGGTGATCTCCGCGTAGTGGCGGATGGTTATTCCCGCAGTGCGCAGGGCCTCGGGCGCGTCAGCCGCAGCCGCGTACCCCCCGCCCAGCGGCGGCCGGTCCCAGCCGAACATCCGTGGCACCTCGCTCACACCCACCGCGCCACAGGCGGCACCACCCGCGGTGAGAAGCGCCGCGCGCATGACGGCACGCCGATTCAGCCTCATTCAAGATCTCCCCCGTTGCAGCCCGCGAGGCTAGCTCGTCGCGGCAACGGGCTTATCGGCCTCATAGCGCTGGTGTTAGGGGCATCACCGGGGTCAACCCGGTGCGGCACGGTTGCGTGGCGGGACTGCTATGCGCGACAGTCGCGGCTCAGCGCTACAGCGTTTCCGCACATTCGCCGTGGGTAACGGCGGCCGCGGGCGCATGGACTGACTGTGCTGCCCTCGTTATGAGACGCGACGCCGTTCACGACCGCGTGCGCCTACGGGCAGCGGCGCAGCGGCGGGACCTGATGCTGGGTGCCCATGGCCGGACGGGCAGCAGGTACGGCAGCATCAGGTAGCCGACTTTCGTTTGAGCTTGCCGTTCAACCTCCGTTGCTTGCCTGGCGCCGATGCGGAGCGGTTCCCGGCGCCGGCGAGGGCGGCTTCCTGGAGTACCGGTGGACAAGCTGGCGCGGGGTGATGACGAGACCGACCGCGCGTTGACTGCGGCATGAGCGGTCGTTGCCGCGGACCGCTTGGAAGGGTCGCTTCGTTGGGCGCGTGGCCGAGAAACGGACTACGACTGCACGCTCAAGTCAGCGGATGCCGAGGCCCGGATGTGCACCGAGTGCCTTGGTGAGGATTTTCTACGGTCGGACGCCCCGACCCCAACGTCCGGAGTCGTCGGATTGTCCTCGATGAATTGAGCGGCAAGCTCGGGAGTGGCTCCGGCAACGAATGCCAGGGCTTGATCCACGCTCGCGTCCGGAGCCTCGTAGTAGCGGTCGCCAGCAGCTGTAGGGAGCCCGACGGTCACGCGACCGCCCCAGCGCTGAAAGAGGGTCTGCTCCAGCCTCCAGCCGATGACAGCGCCGCACTCCAGGGCCACGGTGTTCCGGCTCACGGCTCCACGGCGGACCACAAGGTAGCGGCCGTGCAGCGCGTGCCCGAGGGACAGGTAGGCCGCCACCGCCAGGGCCAGCGTCAACGGCAGCAGGGTCAGCGGCAGCGGCCACACCCAGTCGGGAATCGCATCGCTAAGCCCGTAGAGGAGCAGTACCCCCGAGGCCGCGGCGGGGCCGTACACGGCCCGGCCCAGCCGCCGGATCAGTGCGCCGCGAGGGTGCCACAGGAGTTCCGCCTCCAGAGGGCGCTGGGTGTCGGCCAGGACCTTGGCAGCAAGTTCTCGGGCCTCGTGCAGTCGGATGCGTCAACTACCCGGCCATCCGGGCCGCCCGGGCGACACGCCCTTCACGCGCGTGGCGGGCGGCAGCTCGGCGGCCATCGCCAACCGCGACCGTTCCTGCGACAAGAACCCGGCGTTCCGGTACGACGGAAGTGGCACCGAATGCGATGAGTACCCCTTCGCCACCACTTCACAGACCACTACGTCGCCATTCTCGGCGATGCCGGT
This sequence comes from Actinoplanes sp. NPDC024001, assembly GCF_040638955.1. Lineage (NCBI taxonomy): Bacteria > Bacillati > Actinomycetota > Actinomycetes > Micromonosporales > Micromonosporaceae > Actinoplanes > Actinoplanes sp. NPDC024001. The sequence continues at coordinate 51,787 of NZ_JBEZZB010000037.1, read as the reverse complement.
CCCAGCCGCCGCCAACAACCGGCAGGGAAACATCCTCAGCGACGGCATTCTCAAGAATCGAATCAACGTCGACGACTTGTACTACGTGGTCGTGAAGACCAGTTCGACCCGCAGCGGGTCTCCCGCCAAGAACTCCACCCTCAACACCCAGTTCACCTCGTACGGCGACAATGCCGGGTGCGCGGACTGGAGCGGCGGCGACGCTACGAACTCCGTGCAGATCCCGGGCACCTCGAAGCGGGCGTGGTTCTTCTCCGACTCCTACCTCGGTGCACCGTCCGACCGCCGCAATCTGTTCGCGACGTCGCCGATCCGCAACTCGATCGTGGTGCAGGACGGGTCGACGATGCGCACCATCACCGGCGGCAACACCTGCCAGGAATTGAACCAGGACCTCGATTTCTTCAAGCGCTACGCCAAGACCCCAGCGGCGGATCCGGACGGCGGCTTCTTCTGGACCGGTGACCAGGTGGCGTCCGGCGGCGACGTGGTGAAGTTCTACTACCACGGCCGGCCGAACGACATCGCCTGGGTCAACGACTACGCCGCTGTGGCCACGTTGTCTGGCTCGGCCCTGTCCGCGGCGTCCACCTCCGCCGCTCCCACCATGACCATTACGCCGAGCAAGCTGTCCTGTGCGGCCGGAGGACCGGACGCCATGTGGGGCACGATGGTCATGAGATGGTCCGACGGCAACTACTACATCTACGGTACGGGCGCGTCGGTGCCCCATAAGCTGTACCTGGCGCGGGCATCCGCTGCCAACCTGACGAACTTCTCCGGCTGGCAATTCTTCGGTGGCAGCGATCTGCGGACCGCGACCGGTTCGGGCACCGCGACCTGGACGACGTGCGCGAGAGCGAAGCCGCTGCCCATCGGGGAAGGGGCCACCGGCGGCAGCATCGATTACATCAACGGCACGATTTGGCTGATCCAGGACGACTACGTCAATCCGAACTCCTTCTCGGTCGGCACCATCTCCGCTCACCCGTCGCAGACCCCCTGGGGATTCACCGACCGGCGGATCCCCCTCTACGACCCGCCTGAGGGCACCCACACCTACCCTACTACCACTGGGTGTACGAGCCGCGGATCCAGGACGGGCTGACGTCCGGGTCGAACCTGGTCATGTCCTACAACGTCAACACCGACGCCCGGAACACCGGATGCGTCGACGCCAACAACTGGGACGGCCGCATCTACCGCCCGCGGTTCGTCAACATCCCCACCAGTTGGCTCAACCCCCACGACGCCGCCTATATGTCCACCGGCAAGTACTCCTACCCGGGTGTGACCCCCGCCCGCGAGGTCGCCACGAACATCGGCGGAGCCACGGACTGGTCGGCCGGCGGCCTCGGCAGGAACAGCTGCCCGGATGTCGCCCCCGCCTCAAACTTCAACGTCACCGCCCAATCCAACGGCACCGTCGACATGTCCTGGAAGGTCGTCGGCAGCGACATCTGGTCATACCTGTGGCAGTGCGACTCCACCGTGACGACCTGCGGAACCACCCCGAACTGCACCTCCGGCGCCGCCGGCTTCACCAAGCAGTTCGACGGCCTGTGGATCACCACCCAAACGATCAACCTCGCACCGATCCAGATAGGCACTCAGAACGGGCACACCCTCCAGTGGTACGTCTGCTCCTCAGGCGCCAGAAGCAGCAAGGGAGGTCCTTCGGCCATCGCGTCAGCGACGGTCAGAGTCCCGGCGCCCCCCGCGCCGACCAACCTCCGCCTGACCACGCGCTCCGGGACCTCGGTCACGCTGGCCTGGAACGAGGTCACCTTCCCCTCGAAGAGCGTGTACATCACCCCGTACTACTGGGACATCACCGCCGGCGGCACCGCCGCCAACGCTATCGCCGGTACCCCGCAGACCGGCGGCACGACCATGACCACCACCGTGCCGAACGCCACCCACACCTACGGCTTCTATCTCAAAGCCTCGAACGTCGCCGGCATCGGCCCAGCGTCCAACCAAGTCCAGGGTTGACAATTGCACCAGCATGCCGGAGGAGGGTGGCTACCAGGCCGCTCAGCGGACCTTCGATCGGGCCCACCCACCGACCGCGGTCTTCGGCGGGGCCGACATCGCCGCGTTCGGCGTCCTACGAGCCGCCGAGGAACGCGGCTTGCGGGTGCTCGAGGACATGTCGGTTGCCGGCTACGAACATCCTGCACTCGTCGGCAGCAGCCAGATCACTTGACGGCACCGCCGGTGATGCCGGAGATGATCTTTCGCTGGGCTACGGCGAAGACCACCACGAGCGGCAGGCTCATGAGGATGACGTACGCGAAGATCAGGTGCCAGTTGTTCAGGTACAGGCCGGCGCTGGCCACCCGGAACAGGTTGAGCGGCAGAGTGTCCAGGCGGCCGCCGACCACGAAGAACGCGTAGAAGACGTCGTTCCAGACGTACAGGCAGATCAGGATGGTGGCGGTGGCCAGGACCGGGCGCAGCAGGGGCAGCACCACACGGCGGAACACCGCGACCGGCCCGGCGCCGTCGATGCGGGCCGCCTCCTCCAGGGCGGACGGGATGGTGCGGACGAACCCGGTGACGAAGAAGATCACCGTGGACAGGTAGATGCCCAGGTAGACGCCGATCATGCCGAGTGCGGTGCCGGCCAGGCCGAGCTGACGCAGCAGCAGGACCACGGTGACCACGGCCGGTGGCAGGATGATGCCGCTGATGCCGAGCGCGTACAAGATTGCGGTGAGCCGGGAGCCGCGCCGGGCCAGCACCCAGGCGGCCATCGAGCCGAGCACGAGAACCCCGGCCACGGTGGGCACCACGATGAGCAGGCTGCCGAACAGTGCCGCCGGAACGTCGGCGGCTACCCACACCTGCCGCAGGTTGTCCAGCAGTTGCCACTCGGTCGGCGGGCTCAGGTTCGGGTCGATCGCCTCACCCTGTGACTTGCCGGCGGTCGCGACGACCAGCCACAGCGGGATCCCGATCAGCGTGACGACCAGGACGATCGCGGCGACGGGTTGCAGCCGCTGCCAGATCGGCAGATCGCTCATGACATCACCTCCTCGCGTTTGCGTAGCAGCCTGATGACCGGGAACGCCAGTACCACGACCATCAGGAACAACACCAGGCTCATGGTGGTGGCTTGGGCGAACAGGCCCTGGCCGAAGGTGCGGTAGATGAAGATGTTGAGCAGTTCGGTGGTGCGTGCTGGGCCGCCGCCGGTGGTGGCCTGCACGATGTCGAAGCCGTTCATCGAACCGAGCAGGGCGGTCGCCACGTTGAAGGTGACCGCCGGGGCGAGCAGCGGGGCGCGCACTTTCCAGAAGGTCCGCCAGCGGGAGGCGCCGTCGATGCGGGCCGCTTCCAGGACGTCGAGCGGGATGGTCTTGAGGCCGGCCAGGTAGATCAGCATGGCCAGGCCCATCCACTTCCAGGCGTGGATGAGCGAGACGACCACGATGGTCCAGGTGGTGTCGGCGAGCAGGCCGGTGCCTTTGAACAGGGCCTGGAAGATGTAGCCGACAGCCAGCGCGGACATCAGGACCGGGATCAGGAAGAAGGTCCGGGCGATCCGGTTGATGACGGTGTCGCGTTCCAGCAGCACGGCCAGGCCGAAACCGAACACGTTCTGAAAGATCGCCACCAGTACGGCGTAGACGAGCGTGATCCGCAGCGACCGGAAAAGGGTGCCGTCAGAGGCGAGCTGGGCGAAGTTCTCCGCGCCGACGGGGTTGATCGACGCCTTGAACCCGGACCAGTCGGTGAACGCGTAGATGAACTGGTAGACGGTCGGCAGCACGAAGAAGACCAGCAGCAGCGCGTACGCCGGAAGCAGGAACCAGAGTGGGTGCGTGCGCCGGGTGATGGTGCCCGGGCGTGCCGAAGGCAACGCCCGAGCGGGTGCGAGGGTTTCGACGGCGGTGGTCACTTGAGGTAACCGGCGGCCTTGGCGAGTTGTTCGAACTGCTCCTGGGTGGCCTGGGCGACCTGCTGCGGTGTCATCGTGCCGGCGATCATGTCGGCCAGGTTGAGGTACAGGTCGGGGTTGGCGACGGCGAGGGCCTGCATCGAGCCGGCCGACGAGCCGACGGCGGCGTGCACGTCGAGCAGAGCCTGGGGTACGCCGGACGGGTTGCCCACCCCGGTCTGCAGCGACACTGTGTTGCGGTCGGTGATGAAGTCCTTATAGCCCGGACCCATCCAGTAGGCGAGCAGCTGCCTGGCCGCGGCTTCCCGTTTGGCGTCGCCGGTCTTGAAGGCCACCAGGGCGTTCGACTGGTCCGGGATGAACGTACCGACGTTGCCGGACGGCGCGATCGGGAAGAAGCCGATCTTCTTGTCCAGCGTGGCGGTGTCGGCCTTGGCCTGCAGCTGGCCGAAGAACGAGTTGACCTGCATGACCATCGCCGCCTTGCCGTCCAGCAGCGCGGTGCCCTGATCCTCGAACTTGGCGGTCTTGATGTCGCTGTTGAACAGCCCGTCCTTGATCAACGCGTCGTAGCGGGAGATCGCATCCAGCACGGTCCTGTCGGTGAACTTCTCCTGCCCGGTGTTGATCCGGTCCCACAGCCCGGCCTTGGCCGCGTCGGCGAGCTGCACCTGCACCCACCACTGGGTGGCCCAGCGGTCCGCGCCCATCTCGTGGAACGGGGTGACGCCCTTGGCCTTGAGCCCGCGGGCGACCTCGACCAGCTCGTCGAAGCTCTTCGGGGTGGTGGTGATCCCGTTCGCCGCGAAGACCTCCTTGTTGTAGTAGACGCCCTCCACCGCCGGACTGGTGACCAGAGCTGCGTAGCGGGTGCCGTCGAGGATGCCGGTGATGTCCTTGAGCGCCGGGTCCAGGGCGGACAGCCAGGGTGCGCCGGTGAGCGGCTGCAGGTTGGTCTTGGCGTTGATCGCGGTCAGCATCGACGCGGTCGGCTGCCAGAACGCCAGGTCCGGCTTGTCACCGGTGGCAACTTTGGTCTGGATGCCCTGCTCGTACGGGTCGGGGATGGTGACCACCTCGACGCTCGCACCGGTGGCCTGCTGGAAGCCCTCGACGACCTTCTTCGGCACGGTGTTGCTGTTCTGGGCTGCCCAGATGGTCAGCTTCACGCCGCCGAGCTCGGCGGTCGGCTCGGCCCAGGTGATCGCGGACTCGTCGGTGGTGGTCTCGGCGCCCGGGTCGGTGCAGGCGGTGAGCCCGGCGGCGAGCAGCAGTGCGCCGGCGGCGCTGATCCAGCGTTTCATCGGCATTCCTTATCGGGAGGAGCGGTGGCGGATCCGGACGATCCGAGCCGCGTACGGGTCGGTCTGATCGGTGGTCACGGTGAGCCCGCCGGCCGTCCAGGAGTATGACCACTCCGGGAGCCGGCGCGGGTAGAGCACCTCGACGTCGCCGGCGGGCAGCGGCAGGGTGATGCCTGGTTCGGCGCCGGGGCGCCGCCAGAGGCCGAGGTAGGTGGTGTCGCCGGCGTGCAGCGCGAGGCTGAGCCAGGTGTCGTCCCAGTCGGGCAGGCCGTTCGGCCACGAGGGGACACAGTTTGCAAGATCTGTTCGGATCGTCCGGTAGGCGAGTACTCCGTCGCGGACGAGTTCGTGCTGGTCGGCGCGCATGGCGTCGAGGCGGCCGGAGAGGTAGAGCCGGCCGAGCAGGCCGGTGCACATCGTGTACGCGATCTCCTCGTCGGTCATCTCCGGTTGCGGATAGGCCCAGCTGGCCGCCTGCTCCGGCAGCACGGACAGCGGGGCGGCCACCGCGATCGGCGGGTAGAGCCGGAAGTCCTGCTGGTCGCTGGTGGACTGCAGGTGCATCCGGCTGAGCAGGGCGTAGTCGGCGCGCATCGCCCCGGAGGCGCAGTTCTCCAGGATCAGTTCGGGATGGCGTTGCCGGATCCCGTCGAGCCAGGCGAGGTGTGCGCGGTTGTGGGCGAGCAGCCCGGCGCCGGCGCTGGTGGCGTCCAGGTCGGTGCCGGTGCCGGGGTCGATGTTGTAGTCCAGCTTGAAATATCCGACCCCGAGCTGCTCGACGAGACGGTCGACCACATCGTCGAGGTGGGCGATGGCGGCCGGGTGCCGAAGGTCCAGGTGGTAGCGGCCGTGCTCGACCAGGCGTACGCCGCCGCGCTGCAGGAACGCGGCGTCCGGCAGTTTCTCGGCGACCGGGCTGCGCACCCCGATCACCTCGGGTTCCAGCCACAGACCCGGGATCAGACCACGGTCGCGGATCCGGCCGATCACCTCCTCGATGCCGCGCGGGAAGCGGGTCTGCGACGGCTGCCATTCGCCGACGCTGTCCCACCAGTCGGCGTCGTTGTCGTACCAGCCGGCGTCGATGCAGAACACCTCGGCGCCGGTGGCCGCGGCGGCGTCGATCAGCGGCAGCAGTTTTGCCGTGGTCGGGTCGCCCATCAGCGTGTTCATGTAGTCGTTGAAGATCACCGGACTGGTGCCCGCGGGCTCGCGCAGGGCCCGCCGGTGCGCGGTCAGGTCGTCGATCGAGCCTGCGAGGGAGACCGGGACCGTGGTGAACGACTCGCCCGGCGCAAGCCACTGCTGCCACTGGTGGTCGGTGTCGGTGGGCCCGAGCAGGGCGAGATAGGCGCCGTCGCGGCGTTCGCCGACCTCGTAACGCCACGGACCGTTGTGTTCGACCTGCCACCACCAGGACCTGCCGGTGGCCCGGTCGGTCAGGCCGCCGGTGGGCAGGTGGGTGCCGGTGGACCAGGTGCCCGTACTGGTCACGGTGTGGCAACCGCGCCCGTCCTGACCGTGCGCACGCAGGTGCAGGTCGGGAATCAGGTCGCGCAGCGGCCGCCGGGTCCACCGGCCCTCCCCCAGCCATTCGCTGTCACCGGTGTGCAGGTCGAAGTCGTCGACCCGGCCCGGCAGGCCCGCAGCGAAGGAGGTGACGCCGAGCAGCAGGACCGGGTCGGGGCCGTTGTTGGTCACCGTGGTGCGTGCCTGGACGGCGGCAACCCCGTCGCTCCGGCGCAGAGCCAGGCGTACGGTCAGACCGGTCGCCTCGTCGTGCTGGTCGAGCCGCAACTCGTGCCAGTGCCCGTCGCAGATCTGCCCGACGCCGGCGAACCGCAGCCGGCGGCCGATCGAGGTCTGCGAGAAGCGCCGCGACACGTGGTCGCGGCCCTCCCCCGCAACCAGGATCTCCACCAGCGGCTGGCCGCTCCCGCGCAGTACCGCGGGTCCTTCGACACCGGGCTCGATGACCAGATTTGCCCATTCCAAGGCCACTGTTGCTCCTGTTTCTGCTGTTCAGCCGAGCACTGCTGCGATCTGGATCCGGTCGATGTTCGGCGCGAAACCGCTCGAGGCGTTGCCGAAGGTGATCGTGTTGGCGCCTGCGGCCAGGTCGACGTCGACGACCGCGGTCCGGTAGGTGGACCAGCCGAGGGTGTTGCGGAAGACCGCCCGTTTCGCGGGGCCGCCGTTCACGCTGATGTCCGCATGCCGGTCCACGATGTTGTTGTTGTAGGCGTGATCGCCCACCACCTCGGCGTTCGCGTAGCTGACGACCAGGCGGTAGCGGCCCGTTGCCGGTGCGGTCACGTTGTTCAAGCGCAGCGTGTTGGCGGCGCCGGCACCGATCCACCCGACGTAGCGGCCGCCGGACGCGGCGGCGTCGCTGACGGCGACGGCGGTTCCGCTGAGCGTGTTGGTCGCGCTTTCCGCCTCGTACGCGGTGACGGTGCCCGTTGCCGCGGCGACGTCGAGGTGGTCGAGGTTGACGGCGTCCCGGTCGTCGCTCGCGAAGGCGCGGTAGTCGATCCGGTTGATCCCGGCCGGCAGGTAGACCTTGGTGGTGACGGTCCGCCAGGTGTTCCAGTCGGCGGTGCCCGGCAGGGCCACGTCGGTCAGGTCGCTCCCGTTGACCCGCAACCGGATCGACCGGTTCGCGGGTGCGCCGGTGTACGGTCCGGCCGAGTAGCGCAGGGCGAGCTGGTAGTAGCCGTCGTTCGGTGCGGTGACGACGAAGGTGGTGCTGGCGGTGCTGCTCGCGCCGTACCCCTCGGTGAAGTAGGTCCCCGAGTAGCCGCTGTTGCTGCCGTAGGTGACCCGCGCGGTGCCGCCGAGGGCGGCGTATTCCGCCTCGTAGCGGTTGGCCGAGGCCGCGGTCAAGTCCCGGTCCGGCGTGATGATGATCTGGTACGCCGATTGGCCCTTGAGTCCGGTCAGTGGCACCGTGATCTGCCCGCCCTCGGCGGTGAAGTCGCCTTCCTTGACGACGTACGGCCCGCTGGACGGGTTGGTACCGGAGGTGTCGACTCCCTGCACGGTGGCGTGCACCCGGCTGCCCAGGTAGGACGGCAGGCCTCTGACCACGACGTTCGTGTCGTAGGTTCCGGTGACCGGGTTGTTGCCGCCGAGGATGACCCGGGCCTGCTTCTTCGCCGCGTCCACCGCCGCGAGGCCCTGCAGGGAGCCGCCGGGCGACGGCGGGGTCACCGCGACCGTGGTGCCGGTCAGTTCGCCGTACCACTTGTAGAGCCACCACGCGCCGGTCGCCTGGTTGTTGCGGGTGACCAGGTCGTTGAGGCCGCCCGCGGTGGTCCAGTAGGCGAGGCAGCCGTCCACCTTGCTGGCCTCGAACTTCGCGACGAACTGCACCAGGTTGCCGGGCACGCCGAGGTCGCCGGAGGCACGCCCGTACTCGTTGATGGTGATCGGGCGGGCGCTGACGCCGAGGCTGCGCTCGATCGCCCGGTAGTCGTCGAAGTGCTGCTGCCAGCTGGTGTAGAAGTCGTCGCCGAGTTCGTGCCAGGCCATCACGTCCGGCAGCACGTTGTTGTCACGGGCGTAGGTGAGGAAGGTACGCAGGTCGGCGGAGCGGTAGGAGGCGAAGTTCGGGCCGGCGATCCGTGCGCCCGGGTCGATGGCACGGATCCGGCGAAACACCGTGCGCCAGTCGGCCAGCAGTCCGGGCAGGTTCCCGCCGTACCAGATCATGTCGGGTTCGTTGAACGGCACGTAGACGTAGGAGCTGCGGTACGGATCGGCGACCACCTTGCGGGTCATGGTGTCGACCTTGGCCAAGTAGTCGTTGATGCCGAGGTTCTCGTAGGGCCACTGCTGGTAGATGTCCTGCATGTAGATCTGGATGTCGCGGCCGCCGGCCCGCTTGAACATCGGGGCGATCTTCAGGGCATCGCCGTTGGGGTGCTGCAGCCCGTCCGGCGCCTTCTGGGCGGTGACCTGCGGTTTGAGGGCGGCGAGCATGGTCTCGGTGGGGATGCCCTCGTCGCCGAGGCCGTAGAGGAAGCCGGTGGCGCCGTAGCGCAGGGCGCCGGTGCTGGTCGCCAGGTCCACGGTGAACTGCGAGGGTGCGGCGTGGGCCGGGACGGCGGAAAGGCTCGCTGCCAGGACGGTGGCGGCGAGGACGGTGGTGATGTGTCTCGATCGCACGGGGGTCTCCTAGAGGAGATGTGACCGGTCACATTGCTTCGGACAGGTAGAGTGTGACCGGTCACACCTACAGCACGGAAGACCGCGTTACAGTTTCGTTACCTGAGGGCTACCGCGGTGATGCGGTGGACTCCCGCACGACCAGGTGCGGCGGATCCACGTCGACCGGCGCCGCGTCCTCGGTCAGGGCCGCCACACAGGCCCGGCCGAGCCCCACGAAATCCATCCGCACCGTGGTCAGCGCCGGCGTCCAGTACGCCGCGCCCGGCACGTCGTCGAAACCGACGATGCTCACGTCGCCCGGAACGTCCCGGCCGGCCTCGTACAGCGCCCGCCGCACCGCCAGGGCGGTGTCGTCGTTGCCGCACAGGATCGCCGTCACCCGCGGATCCCCGGCCAGCTGCTGTCCCGCCCGATAGGCCGACGCCAGATCCCACCCGGCCGACAGCACTTCGGGAACCACGGCTCCCGCCTGCTCCAGGGTCGCCCGCCAGCCGCCCTGCCGCGCGCTGGTCGGAACCTCGGACGGGATGGCCACGTGATGCACGGTCTCATGGCCCAGATCGAGCAGGTGCCGGGTCGCGTCGGCCGCGGCTTGCCGCTCATCCAGGAAAATCATCCGGCGGTCCAGGCCGGGCAGCCCACCGGCTTCGGTCGCCGCCACCATCGGCACGTCCTCCGGCATCGCCCGCAGCACGCCGGAGCCGGCCGGGTCGAACGCCACCACGATCACGTTCCCGCAGCTCGGATCGGTGACGTAGTCCACCGCCTGGCGCACGTGCTCGGCCGTGTCCGACTCCACGACCCGCACCCCGACCGTCAGCTCCAGCAGCCGGCCGGCCTCCTCGACACCCTGCAGCACGCCGGCGTACCCGTACAGCGTGGTGTTGGAGGTGACGACGGTGACTGCGCTCGCCCGGCCGGAGCCCAGCGCCCGCGCCGCACGATTCGGCCGATACTGCAGGCGCTCCATCGCGTCCAGGACCAGCTGGCGGGTCTCCGCCCGCACCCGAGGCGCGTTGTTGAGCACCCGCGACACGGTCTGGTACGACACCCCGGCGGCAGCAGCCACATCCCGGATCTGTGGCGTCGCCCGCTTCATCGCCCGTCCCTGATTGGTCAGCCCGAACGGCACCACCCTAACCCTCGCGCATCATCTCGGTCGCCACCGGGCGACAGCCTGGTCACACCGTGAACCAACCGGCCTCGGCCGTGAGATCGGACGGGGCTTGCTGTTTCCTAGCTTTCGTAGATTCCTGGGCCGTTCCGCGCGAGAGGCCGCCGCTCTCGCGCAGGTGTCCCGCCGCCGTCGACCTCCTCGGCGTACGCGGAAGGTTGTGCCTGGTGGCCATCCACCCGCAGCCGCGAGAGATCAACCTGCACCGCTTCTTCTGGCGCCGGCGCCGACATCATCGGCGTCAGCGCGAACCTCGAGGAGACCGGCAGCGACGTGGCGAAAGACATCGCCGCGGCGGGCCGGTCCTTCGAGCCGATCCGGCTGACCTCGCTGATCCCGCGGCGGTCCGGGAGCTGGGTGCGGACCTGGCCCGGCGGAGCCGCCCGGCGGACGTCCTCGTCAACAACGCCGGCACGATCCGCCGGTCTCCCGCCGAGCGGCACAGCGACGGGGACTGGGACCTGGTTCTGCAGGTCAACCTCACCGCACAGTTCGTGCTGGCCCGGGCAGAGGGGAGCGCGATGGCCACTCGAGGGCGCGGGAAGATCATTTTCACGGCGTCGCTGCTGAGCATCGACATGTTCCAGTAAGCGGTGGCCCGGAACCCTTCTCACGTACGGATCGAGCAGGACACCGCCCGGCTTGTCCGGCGCGGGTCCTGCTCTCCGCTCCTCGATGCGCTGAAGCTCGAGGTGCTAGATCCGCTGGAGCTGGAAACGCTGGTTGGCGCCGCTGCCGGGGGTCCATTGCGAGATCCGCGCACCGTCGGCGGTGGAGGCCTGCCACACGTCCATAGCGAGTCCGCTCTGGCGGTTGATCAGCCTGACCACCCCGCTGCCCTGGTCCTCCACCAGCCACTGCTGGCCGGTGGAGTTGGTGTCGGGCTGCTGGGTGACGTCGGCGCCGGTGCCGGTGCCGGCGACCTGCAGGACGAGACCGCTGTGCCGGGCCCGGATCCGGTAGTAGCCACCGCCGGAGGACAGGAAGTCGAACTGCTGATTGAGTCCGCTGCCGGCCTGCCACTGGATCAGCAGCGCTCCCGCGGCGGTCGACGCTCCGTTGATGTCGGCGGCCTTTCCGCTGTGCTGGGCGACTAGCCGGTAGTTCACGCCGGTTTCCACCGGCCCCGATCGCGCGGCCGAGCCGCGGTAGGTGTGGCCGGCCTGGACGGCGAACTGCACGAGGTCGGCCTCCAGCCGCGTCGGTTGCACGGTGGCGCCGCTCGTCTCGTCGCGCAGTTCGAAGGTGCCGGTGAAGACCCGGCTGCGGACCCGGACCGTGCCGCCGCGGTCGGGGGTGATGACGAGTTCGGTTCCGGTGGCGTTCCAGGAGGCACCGACGGTGTACCCGCCCCGGCCGCGCAGACCGGTGACGCTACCGGCCGGCCAGGCCGACGGCAGCGCAGGCAGCACGTGTAGTTCCCCGTTGTGGCTGTGCAACAGCATCTCGGCGATGCCCGAGGTGGCGCCGAAGTTGCCGTCGATCTGGAACGGCGGATGCAGGTCGAACATGTTCGGCGCGAGCCGGTCGGTCCGCACCAGGTCGCGGACGAGTTTGTGGGCGCGCGCACCGTCTTCCAGCCGCGCCCAGAAATTGATCTTCCACGCGAGCGACCAGCCGGTGCCGTCGTCGCCGCGCAGTTCCAGGGTCTGACGCGCGGCCTGGTACAGCTGCGGCGTTCCGCGCCGGGTGATCTGGTTGCTCGGATGCAGGCCGTACAGGTGCGAGACATGCCGGTGCGTCCGTTCGGTCTCCACCCAGTCGGCGAGCCACTCCTGGATGTTGCCGCGCGAGCCGACCCGGGTCGGCGCCAGTCTGTCTCGTGCCGCCAAGACTTGGCTACGGAAGGAAGCGTCCACACCGAGGACTTCGGTGGCTCGTGCGACGGCGTTGAACAGGTCGCGCAGGATCTGATTGTCCATGGTCGGCCCGGCGCACACGCTGGCGTTCGCGTGGTGGGGCAGTTCCGGGGAGTTCGAGGGGTTGGTGACCAGATATCCCAGCGACGGGTGGGTCACCAGCGAGTCGAGGAAGAACTGTGCGGCGCCTTTCATCGCGGAATAGTTGGCGCGGAGGAAATCGACGTCTCCGGTGAACTGGTAGTGGTCCCAGAGCATCGTGGCGAGCCAGGCGCCGCCGGTCTGCCACATGCCCCACAACGCGCCGTCGACGACGGACGACCCGCGCCAGGCGTCAGTGTTGTGGTGGGTCACCCAGCCGCCGGCGCCGTACTGCACGCTGGCGGTGCGGGCGCCGGTGACCGTCAGGTCCTTGACCATGTCGGCGACGGGCAGGAAGCATTCGGCGAGGTTGGTGGAATCGGCCGGCCAGTAGTTCATCGGCAGGTTCGCGTTGATGGTGTATTTGGAGTCCCAGGACGGCGCCATGTCCTGGTTCCAGATGCCTTGCAGGTTCGCCGGCTGGGTGCCCGGTCGTGAGGAGGCGATCAGCAGGTACCGGCCGTACTGGAACAGCAGGGCCGAGAACTGCGGGTCGTTGACGCTCGCATGCTGGGCGATGCGTACGTCGGTGGTCTGATCGGCCGCCGCGGTGCGGCCCAGATCGATCGTCACCCGGTTGAAGAGCGTCTGGTGGTCGGTGACGTGCCGGGACCGCAGCTGGTCGAAGGCGACGTTGCGGGCGGCGGTGAGGTGCCGCCGCGCGATGCCCTGATAGTCGCCGTTGACCGTGCGGTAGTTGACGTAGCTGGACCCGATGGACACCAGCACGGTGACGCTCGTGGCACCGGAGACCCGCAGCGCGCCGCCGGAGCTGCTGACCGTGCCCCCGATGGCGCTCGCGGCAGCCAGGGCGAGGAACCGGACGGAGCCGGCGATGCCTTCCATGGCGCCGGAGATGCCGTCGAGGGCGATCGTCGTGGAATCCGGGCTGGACACGGTCGTCCGCTGCGGGCTGTCGAACGTGGCGGTGAAGGTGATCGCGTTGGCGCGGTCGGCAGTCAGCCGGATCGCGACGACCTGATCAGGCGCGCTTGCGAACACTTCCCGTTGATACCGTACGCCGTTGAGCACGTACGTGGCGGTCGCCGTGGCGGTCGTCAGGTCCAGGGTCCGCTGGTACTGCGAGGCGCCGCCGGCGCTGCCGAACGCGAGCCGGAGATTGCCGACGGGCTGGTACGCCAGCTGCCCCACGGGGTTGCCGAGCATCGTCTGGTTGATCAGGTCCTGGGCCGAGGTCCACTGGTCGGCGAAGACCCGCCGCCGGATCTCGGCGAGGTTGGCCGCACCCCGGGTGTTGGCCGAGTCGTAGGGACCGCCCGCCCACACGGTGTCCTCGTTGAGCTGCAGGCGTTCGGTGTCGATGTTGCCGAACACCATGGCGCCGAGGCGCCCGTTGCCGATCGGCAGCGCCCGCAGCCAGTCCGTTCCCGCGGGCTCGTCGTACCAGAGCGCCAGGTCCCCGGCGGCCAGCACGCCCTCCGGCGGCGTCGCGCCAGCCCGGGCGGCAGCGGTCCAGCCGGTCGGCAGGAGCGCGGCGCCGGCGCCGGCCATCCCGGCGGCGAGCAGGTTCCTGCGTGTCACCTCAGTCATGTGATGTCTCCTCGCGGTGCGTCACGGGAACGTCCAGCGATGGTTCGCGCTGCCCGGCAGGCCGGGTTGCCAGCCGTATCCGGCCTGCTCTTAGGCGGTGATGGGTGCGGGGCAAGACTCTGTGAGCGCTAACAAAGTTGGTCGACCGACGGGGTGCTCCTAGTGGGTTCCGCCGATACACTCCGCCACAACACGCGAAATCATAATTCGTATGATGTGTGCTGTCCATAGACAGGCGCCGATGGACAGGGCGGGCTCTTGCCGGGCTGCGGTCGTGCCATCACTCAACAGGTAGCCCGCCGGTTGCTCGCCATGCCGTGCCTCTGGGTCCGCCGGCGGCCGCCTCACGTCCGCGTCCGACCCATAGGTGGTGTCGTGGCTGTGGCACAGTCGTCAGGATGAGCAATGCGCTGGAGCACATGCTGCTTCGTCATGTGGAGGCTGGGACCGTACCGGGCGCCGTGGCGCTTCTGGGGTCTGGTGACGTGGACGTGGCGGCTGTCGGGATGGCCTCGACGGACGGCGAACCGATGCGTGCCGACGCCATCATGCGGATTCAGTCGATGACCAAGGTCATAACCTCCGTCGCCGCGCTGCGTCTCGTGGAGACAGGACGTATCGGCCTCGACCAGAGCCTTGAGCAGTGGCTGCCGGAGCTCGCGGACCGCCGAGTGCTCTCCAGTCCGACGGCGGCACTTGACGACACCGTGCCGGCTCGGCGCGCCATCACCCTGCGCCATATGCTGACCAACACCTCCGGCTACGGCATGGCACTCGTCGACTCACCGCTGCAGAGGGCGATGGCCGACAACGGCACCGAGGCCGGTCCCGAGCCGGTCACGCTGGGAGCTGATGAGTGGCTCATGCGGCTGGCCGAGCTCCCGCTCGCGTTCCATCCCGGAGAAGGCTGGCGTTACCACCACTCGTTCAGCGTGCTCGGCATTCTGCTGGCACGGTTGACGGGCCGGACGCTCGGAGAGCACCTTGCCGAAGACCTCTTCGGTCCGCTCGGCATGGTCGACACCGCTCTCTGGGTGCCGGAGGAGAACCTTGACCGGTTGCCCGCGGCCTACCGCCATGGAGAGAGCGGCCTGGTCGAGACGGAGCCGGCCGGTGGGGGTTTCTACGCAGGGCCGCCACCTTTTGACGTGAGCCATGGCGAACTCGTCTCCACCGGGCGAGATTTCCACCGCTTCGCGAGAATGCTTGTCGACGGAGGCCGGGTCGACGGGGATCAGGTGATCTCGACTGACCATCTACGGCAGATGACCAGCGACCAGGTGTCCACCGAGTGCAAGACGCCAGAAAGCTTCTTTCCTGGCTTCTGGGAAGAGTCAGGCTGGGGATTCGGCGTGGGTGTGCGCACAAACGGGCCGCTGCGCGGGCGTTACGGATGGTCCGGCGGCCAGGGCACGAACTTCTTCGTTGATCGTGACGGAACGGTCGGCATCCTCCTCACCCAGGTCGAGCTGGGCGAGAACCTGGGGCCTATGCTCGCGGAGTTCCAGGCACTGCACACGCCGTCCTCGTCGTAGTCACGCCCCGGGCGGACAGGCCTGATCAGATTCGCGCGCTACGGATGGCCACCCATAGGCGGCGCTGTTCTGCGGCGCTTCGCCGTTCTCGAAGGCGACCTCCTCCTCGACGGAAGCGGATTCCTTCAGCTGAGCGAGCAGGTCGGTCCAGCGAACGCGGGTCAGCGTCATCCTCGCCCGGGTCCGGCCGATGTCGGTCCCAGCCCGGAGCAGGCGCTGCTGGCGGCTGGAGAGACGGCCAGCACGGGTACGGTCCGGGCCCAGACCGAGTTCCTTCAGTAGCTCCCACCCGGCGCCAGGGCCGGTCCGTCGCGCGGCATGCCCGGCGGAGGCGCCGACCCGGCGGTGGCCAGTACAAGACCGAACGCCGTGGTCACTGCCACAGGCGCCGAATCATCCGTCCGCTGCGGATCACCGGGACATCATCGGCTGCCCGCGGCCGAAATCAAGGCGCGCGATCCGTAGTCAGCGGCGACCGCGCGGAGGGCGACGCAGCGGCCTAGCTATCTTGTGCGCCCGAAGGGACTCGGACGCCCGGCGAACCGGCAGCGATTCAGGACTTCGATGCGGGCGGGGCTTTCGATGTGGCCGAGGCGCTGGGAGCCGGGTCGATCGAGATCATGACCTGCGTCGGGGTGGAGAGGTTGCCGGCGCCGTCGAAGGCGCGAACGCTGACGAAGTGTGTCCCGTAGCCGAGCCGCACCAATGCCGTGGTGCCGCCGACCCGGCTGACGACCGCGCCGTCCAGCGCGACCTCGTAGCCGGCGACGAACTGGTCGTCGCGGGGCGCGTCCCACTGGGCGGTGAAGTAGCCGCCGCTCGGGCTGACGAGTCGGAGGTTCGTCGCCGGGCCGGGCGGGGTGACGTCCGGTGAGGTGCCCAGGCCCAGGGTCGCGAACGGGGAACGGTTGCCGGCCGCGTCGACCGCGCGTACTCCGAAGGTCATCACCATCGGCGGTGGGATCGGCATGCTGTGGCTGGTGGTGGTCACCGTAGCGATCGGGCCCGAGCTGGTGCCGGTGTAGATCTCGTATCCGACGACGCCGGTGTCGTCGGTCGACGCATCCCAGTGCAGGGTGAAGGTGTTGCCCTGCGTGTCACTGCGGAAGTTGGCCGGGGTGCTGGGCGGCTGAGCGTCGCGGGCGGCCGGATTGCCGGCACACGGCGCGCCGTTGAGTAGGCACGATTGCGGCACGCCGGGACCGGTGGCGATCCAGCCGAAGGACGTCGACGCGCCCGGGTCGAGACTCGCGTTCCACGAAGCGCCAGTGATGACGTAGTGCGTGCCGGTCCGGGTCACCACGGCGTTCCAGCTGTGGTCGAGCGTGGTGCCGTCCAGCAGGTCGAACTCCACCCGCCAGGCCGCCATGCGGTCCGCACCGTCGTTGGTCACCGTCATCCTGCCCACGTAGCCGGTGGGCCAGGCGCTCTCCTTCAGGAACACGGCGGTCGCGGCCTGGGCGGGTCCCGGAGTGAGCGTGATCGTCGCCAGTCCGGCCACCAGCGCGGCCAGGACCGCGGACACGCGCGAGGCGAATCGACTCATGTCGATGCACGCTACACGCTGGATTCGATGGCGGACGCAGCGTGCCAGGATGTGGAATACGCTGCGGCTGAGGTTTCACCGCGACCGGCGCGGCGGCCCGGACATCTCGGAAAGGCGGCGCGGCAGGTCATGAACGGGGCCGTGTGCAAGATTCACGGCGCCTCATCGGCGAGGCCATGAATCAGAGCACGACGGTCTAGAGTGGACGCGTGCTGGGAGTCGTCGCGACCGCGCTTGGCGGTCCTGAGGTGTTGCAGGTGACCGAGCTGCCCGAGCCCGCGGCGGGGCCCGGGCAGGTGGTGGTCCGGGTCCGCGCGGTCTGTGTGCACCCTGCTGACGTCGCCGCCACCACGGGAGAGATTCCTCGCGGGCCGGATCGGCCGCCGTTCTCGCCGGGGTGGGACATCGCCGGCGAGGTGGCAGCGGTCGGCGCCGACACGACGGATTTCGGGGTGGGTGATCGTGTCGTCGGGATGATCCCGTGGTACCTGACCCGGGGTGCACCCGGTGGCTATGCCGAATTCGTGGCCGCCGACGCGGACTGGTTGGTGCGGCTGCCGGACGAGCTCGATTTCGTGTCCGCAGCCACGGTGCCGCTCAACGCCCAGACCGCACACCAAGGGCTGTCACTGGCGTCATTGGCCATGCTGCCGGCCGGCAGCAGCATTCTGGTCACCGGTGCCAGCGGCGGTGTCGGCGGCTTCGCCGTACAGCTTGCCCTTCAGGGCGGCTACCGCGTCGTGGCCCAGGCAAGCCACGGCGATGAGCAATGGGTGCACGATCTCGGCGCTCACGAGGTGGTTTCCCGTTCCGTCGATCTTGCCACGGTGGGGCCGGTGGGCGCGGTGTTCGACGCGGTGCCGCTCGGCGAGGCGGCGGCCGCCGCCGTCGAGGACCGGGGCGTCGTGGTCGTGACCCGGCCCACGCCGGCCATCGTTCCCGCCCGTGGTGTGCGCCAGGAGCTGCAACTCATCCGGCTCGACCGCGAGCTGTTGGCCGACTTGGTGGGGCAGGTGGCGGCCGGACGGCTGCGCACCCGCGTGGCGGTCACGATGCCGTTGACCGAGGCGGTCGACGCCCACCGGCGGGTGTTGGCCGGGGGCCTGCGCGGGAAGCTCGTGCTGACGGTGGACTGACGGGGACTGCGGCGGCGACCGAGTCTGCCGCAGTGGCGGCCGTCAGCCCGCGCGATCACCTGGAGGCGGAGGAACTCCGGTCCAGGTACGGGTCGGCGTCGGCTCGGATCGAGAGACAGTTCACGGGGATCGTGTCGACCATCGTGCCGGCGCCGTTAAGGCATCGGTAGCGGACCAGGGCTGCCCATTCGCAGGCGCTCTCGACCACTCCCGCACAACGGGCGGCATTCCGGTGAACCCACACCCGGTCGCCCGGCCGGAACGCGGCTGCGGGTCGCGAGGTGGTCAGACTCGGCTGGGACACGGAGATGGCGGCCGGCGGGTAGGTCTCGATGTGGTCGCCGCTCTCGGTTGCCACGACCCAGGTGATGCCGGCCCTGTCGATGGTGTTCGCGTGCCGCTTGGCGGTGAACATCGCCTGGTCCGCGCGGCGCAGCAGGCCGGGAAGGTCGTCGGAACGCTTCGCCGGTACGACGCCGATCGAGGCGGTGACGGACAGAGTGTGACCCTGCACGTCCATCGGGGGCGCGATCGCAGCGCTCAGCGAGCCGGCCACGTCGTGCCACCGCGCCTGCGAGACGTCGGCGCGCGAGACGCGCGGCAGCGCGGCGAACTCATCACCGCCGAGACGGGCCACCAGATGGTCGCCGAGGCAGGCGGCCATGCGCCGGGCGACCACGCAGAGGACCTCATCGCCGGCATCGTGCCCGTAGGTATCGTTGATCGGCTTGAAACCGTTGAGGTCGAGGATCAGGACGGCCGAGGACCAGTCATCGCGGCGCAGCAGCTCCGGGGCGAGCGCGTGGAAGAGGCGGCGGTTGGCAAGTCCGGTGAGCTCGTCGTGGCCGGCCATCCAGCGGAGCGAGGCCCGCTCCTGTTCCAGCTGCTGGACGTGTGCCGCGAGCTGATCGATGCGGGCCTGGAGGCGGGCGGTCTCGGGCTCGGCTCCCAGCTGAGGGTCATCTTGCGGTGAACCGCCCGTGTCGGCGGCGGCAGGATCGAGGATCCGCATCGGCCGTCCTCTCAGAACTGCGGCGGACCAGCGTGAGCTGTCGAGTCGACGGCGAGGGATTGCCAAGCGCCACAGTGGAATCATGTCAGTACGCCGATGCGCGTGCAAGATTTCACGAGGACAACTGTCGCGATGACATGATGCATCGAAGGCGGGTTTCGGCTACTCTAGGTAGGTGCACTTTCGTGGTGAAAGATCCGCTCTTGACGGGAAGGTCCTGATCCTGCACTTCGGGCGGACATTGAGGGCCACAACCGGCTACTCACTCAGTGGCAAATCGATTACCCAAAGTGATCAGCCCTCCGAGGAGGGGCACTGATGAGTAGGGAAACCGGCTGGATCATTTCCAGCAGATCGACGGGCAACGGAGGCAGTTGCGTCGAGGCCCGCCGCCAGGACGGTCTCATCGAGGTCCGCAACAGCAAGGCACGCGACGCCGGCACCGTCGTGTTCACGACCGAGGAGTGGGACTCGTTCCTGTTCGGCGCCAAGCGCGGCGAGTTCGACCAGCTCCTGACCGACTGATCACGCCGATCTGCGGCACTTCCGCTGAGTCTTCTCCCGCGGCCACGGGTTTCGCGGTGCCTCGTGTGCGCGGGTCACAACAATTCTCAGCTCGTCCCTCGGAAGTCTTCGACCGGTACCGAAGCTTTGCGGATCAGATCGAAGACCCGCCGGTATTCGTCGACCTCGACCTGCTCCTCCAGGTAGAGCGCACCGACGTGGGACTCCAGGTAGACCACGTCGGGATCGTCAGGATCATCGAACTCCAGGATCCGGAAGGCACCCGCCATCGCTGCGTGCGCTCCGACCGAGAACGGCAGTACCCGAATGTCGACCGTATCCTCTCGGGACAGCCGCCGTAGGTGCTCGATCTGCCCCTTCATCACCTGGTCGCCGCCGACCGGCCGGGCCAATGCTCCCTCGCCGAGCACCGTCACGAGGCGGACCGGTGGAGTGCGAGCGAACAGCGTCTTCTGCCGCTGCATGCGGAGATTGATGTGGCGCTCGGCGACCTCCGTGTCGGCCGGCTGCTCGGCGCCGAAGACAGCCCGCGCATACTCCGGGGTCTGCAGCTCGCCGGGGATCACCTCGCCGTCGTACCCGAACAGCCGGGATGCGGACGCCTCCAGCCCGACGTACAGCTTGAACCACTCGGGGATCACCGGGCTGGCGTCCCACCACTCCTGCTGCGACGTGCCCAGCGCGAGGTCGGCAAGCGCGTCGGTGATGCTCTGGTCCGCACCGTAGAGCCAGCAGAGCGCGCGTACGTTGGCCCCGGTGACCGGCACCTTGCCCGTCTCGATGCGGTGCAGCGTCGGCTCCGATATGCCCAGTCGCGCTTCCACCACATCACGCCGGCTCATCCCGGACGCCGTGCGTAGCCGCGTCAATCGCCGCCCCAACGCCCGCCGCACGACGCGTTGGCCTGTGACCGGCACGCCTACCTCCGCCTTGCCAACCCATGTGGACGGTGACGCCGACCACCGTACCCGCAACGGCGCGTTGCCAACAGGCGACCCCGCGTTGCGCATCGAACGCGTTATGGGGACAGCCGGTGATCGCGGTGATGAGCGCCGGCGCGCGGGTGAGCCGGCCGACTATCGGCCCTGACCGTCCGGGCCCGGCGGCCGCACGCCGGTGGGAGTGCGGCGCTGCGCCTTCTACCCGCCCCGGTGATCCTCTAGCGTTCAGGCATGGGCGCCATGCGGGTTCTGTTCATCGGTGGCAGCGGGATCATCAGTTCCGCCTGCGCGGACCTCGCCGTCGAGCGGGGCATCGACCTGTACCTCCTCAACCGCGGCCACAGCACCGACCGCCCGGTGCCCTCCGCCGCCACGGTGTTGCGCGGTGACATCCGCGATCCTCGGTCGGTCGCCACAGCCATCAACGGCCGCGACTTCGACGCGGTGGTGGACTGGGTGGGCTTCACTCCACAGCACGTCCGCACCGACATCGATCTGTTCCGCGGGCGCACCGGGCAGTACGTGTTCATCAGCTCGGCATCCGCGTACCAGACGCCGCCGGCGCGCGTGCCGGTCGTGGAGTCCACCCCGCTGTCGAACCCGTTCTGGCAGTACTCACGCGACAAGATCGCCTGCGAGCAGCTGCTCGCCGAGGCATACCGCACGGAGGGATTTCCGGCCACCATCGTCCGGCCCTCGCACACCTACGACCGCACGCTGGTGCCGTTCGACGGCGGCTGGACCGTGCTCGACCGGATGCGGCGCGGCAAGGAGATCGTCGTGCACGGTGACGGCACGTCGCTGTGGACGCTCACCCACCACACCGACTTCGCACGCGGCTTCATCGGCCTGCTCGGTCACCCGCGCACGATTGGCGACGCGTTCCACATCACCTCCGATGACGTCCTGACCTGGGATCAGATCGCGCACGCCCTGGCGAAACCGCTGGCCGTGGAGCCGAGGATCGTGCACGTGCCGTCGGATGCGATCGCCGCGGCGGATCCGGAGTGGGGCGCCGGCCTGCTGGGTGACAAGGCGCACTCGATGATCTTCGACAACGCGAAGCTGCGCGACGTGGTTCCGGACTACGTCGCCACCGTGCCGTTCGAGCAGGGTGCACGGGAGATCGTCACCTGGCATCTCGAGGACCCCGTACGCCAGCGCGTCGACGAACGGCTGGACACGGTGATGGACCGGCTCGTCGAGGCGTACCGGCCACGCCCGTTGTGATGCCTCGTTGCCCGTCGGCGCCGACCGGGAGCACGCGGCGCAGGCCCGCGAGCCGGCTGGGGCACCGGCTCGCGGGCGCGCGGAAGCCTCAGTACCCGTAGATCATCTTGTAGGCGACCTCCGGCAGGAACTGACCTGCGCTGGACCCGCTGCCCACACCGCAGTTTCCGTCGGACTCACCGGGGGTCTTGAGCCACAGCAGCATCTCCGCGCCCCCACCCAGCTGGCTCGGGGTGCCGATCCGGCGGCCGGCGGGGTTGCACCACTGGCCGTTGGCGCCGTTGCCGTTACGGCTGGTGTCGATCACGAAGGGCTTGCTGTAGCCGTAGCGCCGCAGCTCACCGGCGACCCGGTTGCCGTAGTTGGTGTTGTCGCCGGTCGGGAAGTAGTTCGAGACGTTGAGCGCGAAACCACGAGCGCGGGCCACTCCGGCCATGTTGAGGCGCTGCGCCATGGTCGTCGCGTCGATCCAGCCGGGGTTGCCCGCGTCCAGGTAGGCCCAGGTGTTGGGCGCCTTGGAGCGGAACTGGTTGACCGCACGCGAGAGCATCCCCACCCGGTCGTTGATCTGCGACTGGCTCATACAGTTGAAGTCGCCCAGCGAGTCGGGTTCCAGGACGACCACGGCGGGCCGGTTGCCTATCGCTGCGGCGAAGGAGGCGATCCAGGCGTCGTAGGCAGCGACGGTGCCTGCGCCGCCGCCGGAGTGGCCGCCGCAGGCGTCGCGGCCGGGAATGTTGTACGCCACCAGCAACGGAAGCTTGTCGACCGCGTCCGCCGCCCCGACATATCTGCCGACCGCGCCCGCGATGTCGCCGCTCCAGTTGCCGAACCAGCTGGCCATCGGCCTCTGTGCGATCGCGGACCGGATGGCGGCCGCCCGACCGTCGCCAGGGTTGGCGGCGACCCACGCCGCCGGACTGGACTGGGGATTGACATAGAAGCCGCTGGTCTGGCTCACCGGATCAGCGTGAGCGGGTTG
The DNA here is from genome assembly GCF_040638955.1 of Actinoplanes sp. NPDC024001. Taxonomy (NCBI): domain Bacteria; kingdom Bacillati; phylum Actinomycetota; class Actinomycetes; order Micromonosporales; family Micromonosporaceae; genus Actinoplanes; species Actinoplanes sp. NPDC024001. The sequence goes on along the minus strand of NZ_JBEZZB010000037.1, from coordinate 28,771 downwards.
CGCCCCGAGCAGGACGGCGGGGACCACCAAGGCCAGCGCGGCGAGGATCCGGGAGCGGATCGGTCGTTTCATCGACGTGTCTCCTAGCGGGGAAGCGTCGGCCGCGGTGCTGAGCCGTTTCGGGGCGGTGGCGCCCGGAGCGGCGAGCAGCGGCGACGGGGTGGGGTGACGGGGGCGGCCACCAGGTGCGAGCACCATCCAAAACTGGAAGCGCTTCCAGATTTAGACATGTGCGTATGTCGATCGATGCTCGGCTCCTGACCACGTAATGTCAAGAGTCACGACAGCTTCCTCCACCGGAAGCCACGCGGTTGCTCGGACAGTTTCCGGGACCGCTCCCAGAGCTGGAGTCATCGACGGAGGCCAACGCCGCCAATGGTCGTCACCATCGGTACGATCGACCGGCGGCTCCGCCAAGACGGTCCCACCCGGGGCGGCCGGCCCGGCGTCGGACAGGAAGGACCCGGCATCAAGATGGCAGTGTCCCCGCGGCGGCAGCCCACTCTCGACGAGGTGGCCGAGCGGGCCGGTGTCTCGCGTTCCGCGGCGTCTCGCGTGATCAACAACGCGCCGCACGTCAGTCGCGCCACCCGCAACGCCGTCGAAAAAGCGATCAAGGAGTTGGGCTACCAGCCCAACCGCACCGCCCGCGCCCTGGCCACCCAGCAGACCGGCATCGTCACGCTCGTCGTTCCGCACGACAACCCGGAGTTGTTCGCCGATCCGTTCTTCGCCCAGGTCATCGTCGGTGTGTCCGCGATGCTCGAGGAGACCGAACTGCACCTGCTGCTGTGCCTCGCCAGTTCCCACCGGGGCCGGGCCCGGCTGACGAACCTGCTGCGCACCCGCGGCGTGGACGGCATCATGCTGATGGCTCTGCACGGCGACGAACCACTGACCGACATCATCGACCGATCCGGTCTGCCCACGGTCCATGTCGGCCGGCCGCTGCACTTCGAGCCGCAATGGTTCGTCGACTCCGACAACGTCGGCGGGGCCAGGCTCGCGACCGAACATCTCGTCCGACTCGGCCGGACCCGGATCGCCACCATCACCGGCCAGCTGGCCACCGAGGCCGGCAAGGCCCGCTACCGCGGCTACCGCGAGGCCATGATCATCGCCGGGCTGGCCCCGCACGGTACGGCGGAGGGCGACTTCACCGAGAACAGCGGCGCCGAGGCGATGAGAGCCCTGCTCGACTCCCACCCGGACCTCGACGCCGTGTTCGCCGCCAGCGACAATCTGGCAGCCGGGGCCCTACGAGCGCTGGCCGAGGCCGGGCGGTCGGTACCGGCTGACGTCGCCGTGGTGGGCTTCGACGACCTCGGCATCGCCGAACGCACCGATCCCCCGCTGACCACCGTCCACCAGTCCGTCCAGGACCTCGGGAAGGAGGCGGCTCGCATGCTCGTCGCGGTGCTCGCCGGACAGCAGCCCTCATCCATCATCCTGCCCACCCGACTGGTACGGCGCGGATCCGCCTGACCACACCCGGCGATCACCGCCGGCGTCGCACCGCCCGGTCGATCAGCTCAGCCAGCGCGACGCGGCTCTCCGCGGCCATCGGGGCGGCCGCGAGTACGGCCCGCGCGGTGTCGGCGCGTACCCGGATCATCTGCTCGATCTTCTCCCGGGCGCCGGTGTTCTCGATGATCTCGCGCAGTTCGGCGGCGCCCTCAGCGTTCAGCGCGGGATTGCCGAACAGGTGCCGCAACCGTGCCGACTGCCCGCGGTCGGCGGCGTCGCGCACCAGCGCCATCAGCACGGTCGGCTTGCCCTCGCGCAGGTCGTCGACGACGGACTTGCCGGTCAGCGCCGGGTCACCGAAGACGCCCAGCACGTCGTCGCGGAGCTGGAACGCCTCTCCCAGTGGGTCTCCGAACTCGAACAGCGCGGTGATCAGCTCCGGCGCCGCGCCAGCCAGGGCCGCCCCGATCTGCAGCGGCCGGGTGACCGTGTAGCGGGCGCCCTTCATCCGGATCACGGTAAGCGCACCGGCCAGCGAGCTGTCCCCGTTCCGGGACCCCAGGTCCAGGTACTCCCCCGCGATCGCCTCGGCGCGCATCGCCGCGAAGACGCTGCGTCCCCGGTGCACCGCGTCGGCGCCCAGCCCGCACTCGTGGAACATCTCATCCGCCCAGGCGGCGCACAGATCGCCACACAGCAGGGCGGCGTTCCGGCCGTACGCCTCGGGATCGCCCGCCCAGCCGGACCGGGCGTGCAGCTCGGCGAAGGTGCGGTGCACCGAGGGCCGGCCCCGGCGGTGATCGCTGCCGTCCAGGATGTCGTCATGGATCAGCGCGAACGCGTGGAACAGTTCCAGCGCGGCGGCGGCGGCCACGATCGGCGGGCCGTCCGCCCCGCCCGCACACCGCCAGCCCCAATAACAGAAGAGCGGGCGCAGCCGTTTGCCGCCGGTCAGCACGAAACGGTGCAGCGTACTGACGAGGTCGAGCGGCGCGCCGTCCGGACGGCGCTGATCCTGCCGGTCGAAGAAGGCGGCCAGCGCCTCGTCGACGCGGGCCCGCAGGGCGTTCACGTCGGTCGCCGCCACGGTGACGGTCACGGCTGTGCCCCCGCCGGCCGCAACGCGGCCAGTTCCAGCAGCAGATCCTTGACCTGCGTCGCGGTGACTCGCTGCCGGGCCGTAGGTGCGGCCGGTCCCGCTCGCAGGGCGAGCGCGCCGACGACGCCGGCGGTCGCGACCGAGCCGCGCGCACCCATCAACCAGATGCTCGTACGCATGGGGCTTCCTTCCGGGCTCACGTGGTGGCGCAGGTCAGATCCCGCGCCGGTCCCCACTGGTCCGCGGCCGGCAGCAGCGCCGCACCGGCTCTGGCGGCGCCTGCGGTGGGCAGTCGCCTTCGTGTCACCTCGGACATGTTCGTTCTGCGTTCACGGACGGTGATCCCGGATGAGCCGATGCGGGTCGTCCGCTGGGCTGGCGCGGAGCTTGCCCGCTCCGCGCCAGCCTCTTCCGGATCGCTCGGGCAGCGATGCATGTCGGCGTCATGCCGCTGCCGTCGCGGCCCGGAAGCCGCGCACCCCCGGCCCTCGGACAGCAAAGGTCGAATAAGTAGCCGGCACCTCAGGAAACTGCGTTGACTTCACCGACATTGCCAGGCTCCAGCAACTTAATCAAGCGACTTTCATCAATGGTTAACGGTATTCGAAGGCCCCTTGACGGCCCTTTTTAGATTTAGGAGTAGACGCGAAAAAATCATGAAGGATTTCTGTTATCGGAAGTGGTGTCCGGACGGTCGTCGCGCCGCCGCAAGCAGCGCCGGCGAGACGGGGAACAGGGCGAGACAGGCAGTCAGCCGTTCGAGCGGGCTCAGCCCACCGGCGGCCTGAGCACAGACGGAACAGCATCGGATGTGCCGCACGATGCGCTTTCGCCACAGCGTGCTCGGACGCCCGCCCCAGCCGTCCAGAGCGACCGCCAGTTGCGCGCATCGTGGACTCGCGTCCAGGGTGACGACCAGTGACCGGCAGAGATCCAGCTGGCTGCGCATCCGCTGCAGGCGCACGCCGGCGTGTGCGACGCTCGTCGCCAGCGTCTCCGCCACTTCGGCCCTGGTCAGCCGGCCCGCCGCCTCCAGCCACCACAACGACAGCACTACCCGGTCGCTCCGATCGAGCCACCGACTGGCGCGCATGACCTGCCGGTGGCCCTGCGTCAGCTCCACGCACGCGAGGACCAGGCTCTCGGCATCGGCGTGCGGCGGATCCGTCATCTCCTCGAGAGGTACGGCACGCTCAGCGTCGACCTGCCGCCGATGGAGATGACTGCTGACCTGGCGTGTCGCGATCGCCGCCAGCCATGGCCGGAAGCTCTCCGGGGTGCGCAGGCTGCGCAGGTCCCGCACCGCCCGCAACATGGTGTCCTGCACGACGTCGTCGACGTCCGGGAGCCCGCCCAAGGCCCTGCGGGCGATGGTGTACACCAGTGGCAGGCTGACTCTGGCCAGATCGTCGAGCGCCCTGCGGTCACCGGCCTCCGCGGCGACGACCAGGCTCCGCTCGTCGGTCACGGTGATGCGACCCCCCCCCCAATGGTGGAGTTTCGCCACCTGCCGGCACCGGCGAAGACATCGCCGATTACGGTGTGGCGCTTCGTCGGAATGCGGCCCGGAATGGCGGTTCGTGAGCCCGCTGATGAACGCATTCATAAATGCATCGGCGGATGCGGTGGCCGGCGTCGGGTGACTTCATTCGGGCGCCGGCCGGCTGCGAGCCGGCGGTCCGCGGTCCGGGGCCTCCTGACCCACGTCGATTCCTCGCAGGGCGACACGCAGGAAGGACAGGCCGTCACGAGCGAGGGCGTCCTGCGACGGGGCGAGCGGTCGCCAGATGGCCGCGGCGGTGGCGATGGCCTCGTTGCCCGCCGTGAACGACTCGATGCACAGGGGGCCCCGGTAGCCGGTCGCGGCCAGCGCGGTGAGGAATCGGGGCCAGTCGAAGTGGTCCCTGCCGGGGGTACCGCGGTTCGTGCCGCTCACCTGGACGTGCTTGATGTACGGGCCGGCGAGCGCCAGAGCCGCGCAGGGATCGGCCTCCTCGATGTTCATGTGGTACGTGTCGATCATGAGTCCGACGCTCGGCGGCAGGCCGTCGATCATCTCCACCGCCTGTTCCACGGTGTTGACGACGCTCGTCTCGTAACGGTTGAGGGCTTCCACGCCGATGCTGACCCCCCGCTCCCCCGCGTGGTCGGCCACGGGTCGCAGGGCGCGGCGCACGTCGGCATAGCAGGTTGTGCGAGCCGCCGCGGACATGTGCCAGGTCCGTCCGACCGCGGCGTAGACCGGTCCACCGACACAGGCAGCGCCGACTGCCGCGGCATGGTCGACGCAGGACTTCAGGTACGCCGCGGTGGAGGCAACCGTCTCCGGCGAGGCATTGACGAGATCACGTCCGGGCGAGGTGACCGCGCAGACGCCGGCCACGGTCAGGCCGTACGCCGCCAGCAGATCCCGGGTGCGAGCCGGATCCCAGTCGCCGAGTCGCTCGACCGGCAACTCGACCGTGTCGAAGCCGAATCCGGCGATCCGCGGGATCAGCTCGGCCAGGGCCGCGTCGTCGACCGGTGAGGTCCACACCCATGGGTTGACACCGATGGCGCGCACGCGGCTACTTCCAGCGGTCCGGGTAGCCGGGCAGGTCGGTGCACCCGCACATCGCGTAGTGCAGCGGGGGCATGTCCGGATCGGCGTACTGATCGAGGGTGTCCTGGCTGATGGTGGGCTGCGGGAGCTTCCACGGGCTCGGCACCTGCTTGCCGTCCAGGATCGCCAATGCGGCGATGACGGGGGTACGCCACTGATACGTCGGATAGGTCGGCGCGATCGCGGTGAGTTTCTTGTCCTTCCACAGCTGGAGGAAATCGAGCTGGTCCTCGCCGTTGATCGGAGGCACGGGCTGCCCGGCGTCCAGGAACGCCTCGGCCGCCGCGACGGCTACCGCTCCCGCGTCCATCCAGACGCCGTCGATCGTGCCGTACCGCTGCAGGTAGTCGTTGACGATCTTCTTGGTCTTGGCCGGGTCGCCGTCGGTGAACTCGACGCCGACCACGTTGACACCCGCCTTGTCGAAGGCGACCTTCGCGGCCGACCAGCGGGTCTCCAGGACGTCGACGCCGGGCAGGATCCGCAGGGCGAGCACCTTGCCGCCCGGCTTCATCTTGCCGCTGACGAACTCCGCGGCGACATGACCGAAGCCGTAGCCGCCGATCGGATTGATGAAGGTCACCGGGCAGGTGGTGTCGACGCCCCGGTCGAAGACGATGACCGGCAGGCCCTTCTCGCAGGCGGTGGCCACGGCCGGGGTGAGCGTGGCGGTGGTGTTCGGTGAGACGATGAGCGCGTCACAGCCCTTGCCGAGCAGGTCGTTGATGTCGGCGATCTGTTTCTGGTCCTTGCCCTCGGCGTCGATGTGAACGAAGTCCTCGATCCGGCCCCGCTGCGCCTCGACCTCGGCCTGCATGGTCTTGAAGCCCACCTGCCGCCAAGGGTTGTTCAACCCGGCGTTGGAGAAGCAGATCTTGTGCGGTCCGGTCTTCTTGAACTTCGCGGTGTCCACCATCTTCGGTTGGAGCGCCTGCTCCCACGGCTTGCCGGCCGGCCCGGTGGGCGCCGCTTCCAGCAGTGCGAGCTCCCTGTCGTAGTCCGCCTGCACGAAGAACTTGGACTGCTCGCCGGTGCCGGAGCCGGTGGCCCCGGTGGCGGCGGCCGATGACGTGGCGCTCGGTTCATCGGTGGCACAGCCGGGGAGCATCAGCAGTGCTCCCGCGGCTACGACGGTGATGGTGCGTCGCACGGAATCCCCTTACCTCGATGTGGGACGAACGGACGAGACCGCCACAGCGAGCAGGATGATCGCGCCCTGGACGGTGGACTTGAGGGCGCCGGCGACGCCGTAGAGATTGAGCAGGGCGAACAGCGTCTCCAGGGTCAGCGCGCCGAGCATCGCGCCGGCCACCGAGCCGCGGCCACCGCCGAGGGCGACGCCACCGAGGACCACCGCCGTGATCGCGGCGAACTCGAGGCCGGCGCCTGCCTGGAACGAGACGCCGCTGTACCCGCCGAGCAGGATCGCCGCGAGCGCCGCCGCGAGGCCGCTGAGGACGAACGCGATGGTCTTGGCACGCCACACCCGGACACCGCTCAGTTCGGCGGTCCGCGGGTTGCCGCCGACGGCCGCCAGGGTGCGACCGAAGTCGCTACGGCTCAGCAGCACGGCCAGCGTGGCCACGGCCAGCAGGACGAGCAGCGCGTACGGCACCCGGCCCAGCGCGGGCACGTCCTCGAACGCTCGCCGGCCGAATCGGCGGAACTCCTCCGAGAGCCCGCCTTTCGGGGCGCCGTCGGACCACAGGTAGACGGCGCCGACCAGGATCAGCAGCATGCCGAGAGTGCTGATGAACGACGGCACCCGCAGCCGGGTGGTGACCAGACCGTTGATGAGGCCGACGACCACGCCGAAGGCGAGCAGCAGTGCCACCACCGGCCACGTACGCGACGGGTCGTTGTCGATGAGCCGGGCCGCCACGACGACCTGGGCGGTGACCAGGGAGCCGACGGAGAGATCGAACTCGCCGGAGACGATCACGAAGTACTGACCGGCGGCGAGCAGGATGATCGGTGTGGAACGGCCGAGGAAGGACATCAGCGACGGTGGGGTGAGGAAGCTGGGCTGACGCACCGCGACCAGTACGAGCAGCACCGCGAGGAGCACGACGATCGGCATCAGGCTGCCCGCGCGGACTCGCGGTAGCCGCAGCGCAAGCGGGCGACGCTCAGCGATCCGCATGGCCGGCACGCCGTCCTTCCCGGTGCCGCCGGGCGTAGACGGCGACCGCCGCAATGATGATCACGCCACGGATGACCTGCTTGAAGAACGCGTCGACCTCGAGCTGGTTGAAGATCGCGTCGATCCCGGCGAGCAGCAGCACCCCGCCGACAGTGCCGGCGACCCCGCCGATCCCCCCGGCCAGGGCGGTGCCGCCGAGAACCACCGCGGCGATCGACTCCAGGTCGTACAGGCCTTCGGTGCCCACCCGGGGAGCACCCGAGCCGAGCCGGGCGGCGAGGTAGATGCCGGCGAGGCCGGCGCAGAGCGAGCAGAGTACGTGCGCGGTGACGAGGATCCGGGTGTTGCGCACCCCGGAGAGCCTGGCGACCTCCGGGTCACCGCCGACGGCGATCAGGTGGTGACCGAAGCGGGTACGCGCCAGCGCGAACCAGGCTGCGCCCGCGACGCCGAGCAGCAGGAGGAACGACAGTGGCACCGGCCCGATCCGCTGGTAACCGAGGGTCTGCACGAGAGCGGGCGCGGTCGTGCCGGCCGGGCCGTCGTAGCCGTTGTCCAGGTAGCCCTTGAGCAGCAGTCCGACACCGACGGTCGCGATGAACGGATTGATCCTGGCCTTGGTGACGAGCAGACCGTTGCACAGGCCGACACCGGCACTGACCGCGAGTGCCAGACCGGCCCCGGGGAGCAGTGCCGCGTCGTCACCACGCATGGTCTCGGCCGCGACCAGGGTGCTGAGGCTGATCACGTACGCCACCGACAGATCGAGCGATCCACCGATGACGACCAGGGTCTGTCCCACCGCGACCAGCCCCAGGCCGGCCGCCACGTGCAGCAGGCTCACCGTGGTCGGCACGCTGAACAACTCGCCACCGTCGATCGTGACCACCAGCCAGCCGATCGCCAGGGTGAGGGCCAGCGCCGCGAACACTCCCGGCGAGGCGCGCCGGGCCGGCATGGACAGCGCGCTGCTCATCCGACCGCCTCCCGCGTGGCGCCGACGGCCAGCGCGACGACGTCCTCCTCACTCGCCCCGGCGGGCAGTTCGCCGGCGATCCGGCCGTCGCGCATGACGATGATCCGGTCGCTCAGGCCCAGCAGCTCGGGCAGTTCGGACGAGACCATCAGCACAGCTGCGCCGTCGCGGGCGAGCCGGCGGACGAGGTCGTGGACGGCCGCTTTGGAGCCCACGTCGATGCCCCGGGTCGGCTCGTCGAAGAGCAGGATCCGTGGGCCGAGCGCGAGCCACCTCGCAAGCACGACCTTCTGCTGGTTGCCGCCGGACAGGAAACGGATGTCCTGGTCCTCTCCCATGGCGCGCAGCTCGACAGCCGCGAGCAGGTCGCGGATCCGGGCCGCGCGGGCACGGCGGCCGGTCCAGCCCGGATCGACGGCGCGACTGGCCAGCAGCACGTTGTCGAGCACCGACTGGCCGGCGACGATGCCCTCACCCTTGCGGTCCTCGGTGACGTACGCGATCCCGGCTCGCATCGCGGCGCGCGGCGACCGCAACCGCACGGGTTCGCCGTCGATCGTCACCGCGCCGGTGGTGAATGGTGCGGCCCCGAACAGCGATCGGGCCAGCGCGGACCGGCCGGCGCCGCGCAGCCCGCCGACGCCGAGCACCTCGCCGGCGCGCAGCTGGAGGTTGATGGCTCGCAGTTTCCGGTTGCCGCCGTCACGGACCGCCAGCCGGACCGGGCCGACTTCGCCGGGAGCCGCGCGCTCGGGGTAGTAGCGGGACAGGTCGCGCCCGACCATGTGCCGCACCAACCGGTCCGCGCTGATCTCGGCGGTGTTCTCCGTGGTCACCCGGCGGCCGTCCTTCAGTACGGTGATCCGGCTGGACAGGTCGAAGACCTCGGCGAGCCGGTGGGATACGTAGAGAACGCCGATCTGGTGCTGTTGCAACCGCCGGACGAGAGCGCGGAGCTGGCCGACCTCATGGTCGGCCAGGGCCGCGGTGGGCTCGTCCATGATGATCAGCCGAGCGTCGAGAGCCAGCGCCTTGACGATTTCGACGACCTGCTGCTGGGCCACACCGAGTCGTCCGACGCGGGTGCCGGGTGGCAGCGAGCCCTCCCCGACGGACGCGAGCAGCGTCGCGGTGCGGTGCAGCATCGTCCGACGGTCGACGAGCCCGCGCCGCCGGGGCTCCCGGCCCAGGAACACGTTCTCCGCGACGCTGCGCTCCGGCAGCAGGTTGAACTCCTGATGGACGATGCCGATGCCGGCCCGCTGGGCATCCCGCGGGCCGGAGAGGAGCAGCTGGGCACCGGCGAACTCGATGGTGCCCTCGTCGGGTGGGTACACCCCGGACACGATCTTCATGAGGGTGGACTTGCCGGCGCCGTTCTCCCCCACGACGGCGTGCACCTCGCCCGGCCGGACCTCGAGGTCGACACCCTCGAGCACTCGCACGCCGAGGAACGACTTACCGATGCCCCGGAGCGTGAGCAGCGGCTCCGACATCAAAACCCCTACGGTGCGTAGTTGACGACATGAGCAGTCCCGGACGCCGAAGCGTGGGCTCTCCGCCCGGATCGGCACGGCGAACGAAGTCATCATTCGTCATACGTTCGGCTCGCTCCCGACCTTAAGGGCCACTTCGGACGTTGGCAATGCCTGCTGGGAGCGCTCCAAACCCACGATCAGCGAATCGGGACGCGGGAAAACTTGTTACGAAACAGGCGCTAACGAGTCGCATTGACATCGGGCGATGCGCGGTCGCATGCTGCCGAGCAGACCACGGGATGAAGTAGCGCCAGATGTGACAATGCGTTACTTCCCGAAGGATCCTGCTTGCCGTCACGGCGGACGGCACGGCGACCCATGGCACCTACGGCGACGCCGCCCTCGACGAGGACGGTGCCGCCGGCACGTGCCCGTGGTCGGCATCGTGACCGCCGATTAGGAGACGGAATGCGTCGCACCACCATCATCTTCGGAGCCATCGCGGGCCTGTTGCTGTCGCTCGCGATCGTCCGCCCGGCGTCAGCAGCGCCGGCTTTCCGCGCCCTGCTCTTCACCAAAACGGCCGGTTTCCGGCACGACTCGATCCCCGCGGGCATCCAGATGTTCCGCGAGCAGGCGGCCGCCGAGAACTTCGAGGTGGTCCAGACCGAGGACGCCGGCGTCTTCACCCCGGCCAACCTCGCCACCTTCGACGTTCTGATCATGTTCCAGACATCGGGCATGGTGTGGACGACGGCGGCGCAGCGTCAGGCCGTGGAGGGCTTCCTCGCCGGCGGAAAGGGCATCGTCGCCGTCCACAACGCCACGGACATGGGCATCGAGAACGAATACCCGTGGTGGGACGAGACCGTCAACGGGGGCGCGCACATGCCCGAGCACTCCCCCGGTGTCCTGTCCGGCACCGCGATCGTCGCGGACAAGAGGCATCCGTCGACGGCGGCGCTCCCGGACCGGTGGAACCGCGCCGAGGAGTGGTACAACTTCGACACTAACCCGCGCGGCAAGGTGCACGTCCTGGCAACCGCCGACGAGCGGACCTACAACCCCGGCCCGCGCGCGATGGGCAACGACCACCCGATCTCCTGGTGCCGTAACGCCGGCGGCGGCCGGGTCTGGGCCACCGGCATGGGTCACGCGATCGCCTCCTACAGCGAGGCGCACTTCCGCAACCACGTCCTCGGCGGCGTCAAGTGGGCCGCCGGCAACGAGCCCGGAGACTGCGGCGGCACCGTCTGGAGCAACTTCGAGAAGCGCACACTCGACGACAACACCGCCGACCCGATGGCGCTCGCCGTCGCACCGGACGGCCGAGTGTTCTACGCCCAGCGGGCCGGCCAGGTCAAGATCTTCAAGCCCGCCACGAACAGTACGGTCACGGCCGGCACGCTGAGCGTCTACACCGGCGGCGAGGACGGCCTCACCGGCCTGGCCCTCGACCCGAACTTCGCCGGCAACGGCTACGTGTACCTCTACCACTCGCCGGCCAGCAGCACGACGGACATCAACCGGGTGTCCCGCTACACCCTCACCGGCGACACCCTCGACATGTCCAGCGGGGTCACGATCATCGACATCCCGGCGTACCGCAGCCGGACCCACCCCGAGCCGGGGCACACCGGCGGATACCTCGAGTTCGGGCCCGACGGGAACCTCTACATCGGCACCGGTGACGACACCCCGCCCAACCTCGACCCGGCCTGGCAGGGTTACGCGCCGCTGGACTGGCGGTCCGGCAGGTCGTACCTCGACGCCGCCCGCTCCGCCGGCAACACCAACGACCTGCGCGGCAAGCTGCTGCGGATCCGGCCCTCGGCCGGCGGCGGCTACACCATCCCGGCCGGCAACCTCTACCCGCAGGGCACGGCGCAGACCCGTCCCGAGGTCTACGCGATGGGCTTCCGCAACCCGTTCCGCTTCTCGATCGACCCGTCCAACGGCTGGGTCTACCTGGCCGACTACGGCCCCGACCGCAGCGGCGCCACGACCAACCGCGGTCCCGAGGGACTCGTCGAGCTCAACGTCATCAAGGCGCCGGGCAACTACGGATGGCCGTTCTGCCACGGCAACAACCAGCCGTACGCGCCGTACAACCCGGACACCGGCGCCGTCGGCGCCAAGTTCAACTGCAGCGCGCCGGTCAACAACTCGCCCAACAACACCGGCCTGACCAGCCTCAAGCCGGTCGTCGCACCGAACATCTGGTACGGCTACGGCGTCTCGCCGACATTCCCCGAGCTCGGCTCCGGCGGGTCGGGTCCGATGGGCGGGCCGGTCTACCGCTACAACGCCGCGAACCCGTCCACGACGAAGTTCCCGCCGTACTACGACGGCGTGCACTTCCTCGGCGAGTGGACCCGCAACTGGATCAAGGAGGTGCACTTCGACTCCGCGACGGCGGTGACCCGCACCAACCCCTTCATGCCGGCGGGCAACTTCAACAAGCCGATGGACATGGAGTTCGGCCCCGACGGCTCGCTGTACCTACTGGAGTGGGGCTCGAACTTCGGCGGCGGCAACAACGACTCCGGCCTCTACCGGATCGACTACATCCAGGGCGGCCGCTCACCGCTGGTGAAGGCGTCCGGCACACCCACCAGTGGCAACGCGCCCCTGACCGTGCAGTTCAGCAGCGCCGGAACCACCGACCCGGACCCCGGCGACACGCTGCGGTACCAGTGGACCTTCGGTGACGGCGGCACGTCCACGGCGGCCAACCCGTCACACACGTACACCGCCAACGGCAATTACACCGCCCAGCTGAGGGTCACCGACAGCGGGGGCAGGACGGCCTTCGCCAACGTCCCGATCACCGTCGGGAACACCGCACCGGTGGTCACCATCACTGTCCCGCCGAACGGCGGCATGCTGAACTTCGGCGACCGCGTCTCCTACACGGTCACCGTCTCCGACCCGGGCGGCGCACCCATCGACTGCACCAAGGTCCTGGTCAACCCGTCCCTCGGCCATGACGACCACCAGCACGAGACGACCGACTACCCGGGTTGCTCGGGCACCGTCGCCACCGACCTGCTCGGCGGGCACCCCGACGGCGCGAACCTGTACTACGTCCTGCGGGCCCGCTACACCGACGACGGTGGCACCGGCGGTGCGGCACCGCTCACCGGCTACGCGCAGGCGATCCTGCAGCCCAAGCACAAACAGGCCGAGTACTACAGCAGCCAGTCCGGGGTGCGGGTCGTCGAGCAGGCCGCCGCGGAGAGCGGCAAACGGCTCGGCGACATCTCCAACAACGACTGGGTGGCGTTCACCCCGATGAGCCTGTCGGGCATCACCAACGTCAGCTACCGGCTGTCATCGCCCGGCGGAGGCGGATCGATCGAGCTGCGCGCCGGCTCGCCGACCGGCACCCTGCTGGCCACCACGCCGGTGATCAGCACGGGCGGATGGGACAACTATCAGTCCACACCGGCGGTCAACGTCGCCGCCCTGTCCGGCAGCCACACGCTCTACCTGGTGTTCAAGGGCAGCTCGGCCAACTGGTTCGACCTGGACTCGATGGCCTTCGGCGGTGCGGGGGTCGGCGTACCCGGTCAGGGTGGTGGCATCGCCGGTCGCACCTGGACCGTCGCCGCCCAGCACAGCAACAAGCTGATGGACGTCAGCGGCGCCTCCACCGCCGACGGCGCCCAGGTGGTCCAGTGGACGGCGACCGGGGGCACCAACCAGAAGTGGCAGGCCGTCGACGCCGGCGGGGGCGCCGTCTCCCTGAAGGCCGGGCACAGCGGCAAGTGCCTCGAGGTGATCGGTGGCTCCACCGCCCAGGGCGCGTTCTTGCAGCAGGCCACGTGCACCAACACCAATCAGCAGAAGTTCCTCGCCACGGCGACCGGCACGAGCGGTGTGTACACCGTGAAGAGCGTGGTGAGCGGGTTGTGCGTCGACGTCAACGGCGGCGCCACCACCGACGGTGCACGGCTGCTGCAGTGGGGCTGTCACAGCGGCACCAACCAGCAGTGGCGCTTCACACCGGCGTAACGACATCGCCTGCACCGCCGGGACCGGCCCGCTGCAGGGCCGGTCCCGGCGTTTTCCAGCGGCACGCCCTGCGTAGCGGCGCACAACACCCGAAATACCTACAGAACGGAGGAAACACAATGCGACAAGGCACCGGTCACCGCCGATGGCCTACGCTGCTGGTCGCCACGGCCGCCACAGTGCTGCTCACCGCCGCCGGGTTGACCGGCATCCGGCTGGCGGCCGCCGACGTCGTCGCGCTCGCGGCGACGCCCGGCTGCGGCAAGGCTCCCACCCTCAGCAGCGGAACCCACTCGATGCAGAGCAACGGCAAGACCCGCAGTTTCATCCTGCGGATCCCCGCCGGCTACAACAACACCACCCCGTACCGGCTGATCTTCGCGTTCCACTGGCGGGGCGGCACCATGAACGACGTCGCCTCGGGCGGCAGCAGCGGCGCCTCGTGGGCCTACTACGGAATGCAGGAGCAGTCGAACAACAGCGCGATCCTGGTCGCGCCACAGGGTCTCGGCAACGGCTGGGCCAACTCCGGCGGTGAGGACGTCACCTTCGTCGACGACATGCTCCGGCGGATCGAGGACGGCCTCTGCGTCGACACGTCCCAGCGTTTCGCGCTCGGCTTCAGCTATGGCGGCGGCATGAGCTATGCGCTCGCCTGCGCCCGGGCGACCGTCTTCCGGGCTGTCGCCGTCTACGCCGGCGCGCAGCTGAGCGGATGCAGCGGCGGCAGCCAGCCGATCGCGTACTTCGGTCTGCACGGCATCTCGGACAACGTCCTCAACATCTCGGCGGGCCGGTCGCTGCGCGACACGTTCGTCCGCAACAACGGCTGCACCGCGCAGAGCCCGCGCGAGCCGGGCCCCGGCAGCCGCACGCACATCACCACCGCGTACGCGGGATGCCGGGCCGGCTATCCGGTGCAGTGGGCGGCGTTCGACGGCGGTCACGGTCCGGGGCCGGTGGACGGGTGCAGCGGCTGTGAGGACGGCACCCGGACCTGGACCAAGGTGGAGGTGTGGCGGTTCTTCTCGCAGTTCGCGGGAACCCCGCCGTCGTCCAGCCCGTCCTCACCGTCCGACCCGGCCGCGTTCCGGCTGCGCAGTGAGGCCTCCGGCCGCTGCCTGGACATCAGCGGCGCGAACTCGGCCAACGGCACGCCGGCGCAGATCTGGGACTGCCATGCCAACGCCAACCAGCGGTTCAGCCGGAGCGGGGCGGAGCTGCGGGTGATGGGCAAGTGCCTGGACGCCCCGGCCAACGCCTCCGCCCGGGTGCAGATCTGGGACTGCAACGGCGGCACGAACCAGCAGTGGACCCTCAACGGCAACGGCACGGTCAGCAATCAGGCCGGGCTGTGCCTGGACGTGAACGGCAACGCCACGGCCAACGGCACCGCGGTGATCCTGTGGAACTGCACCGCGGCCGCCAACCAGCGCTGGACGCGAGCGTAGGAACACGAGGAGAGACGGCCACCCGGTCAGCGGATCGGGTGGCCGTCTCGTGTGCTCCATCGTTGAACGCGAGGCTCAGGGCAGGGTCCACTTCTGGTTCGCGCCGCCGTGACAGCTCCACAGGTGCACCAGTGTGCCGTCCGCGGAACCGCCGCCCGACACGTCCAGGCATTTACCCGACTGCGGATTGCGCACAGACCCGTCCGCAGCCGCCTGCCAGGTCTGGTTGCCACCACCGTGACAGCCCCACAACTGGACCCGGGCCCCGTTCGCGGTGCTGTTCCCGCTGACGTCCAGGCACTTGCCCAGCGCCGTGATCGTCGACCCCGGCGTGACCGTCCACCGCTGCCCCGCCACACCCGAACACGACGCGATCTGCACCGGCGTGCCGTCCGCCGAAGCACCGTTACGCACGTCCAGGCACTTACCGCCGATCCCCACGATCGGGCCCGTGCCGCCGGGCTGCGTGCCACCCAGATCCTTGATCCGGATGTTGCGGAAGGAGACGTCGTCGCCCGTACCGTGATTCTGGATGCCGACGTGGCCGGCGAGTGACCGGGCCGGGTTGGTGTTGGTGAAGTCGTTGATCTTCACGCTGTTGAGGAACACCTGCAGCCGCTCGCCCTCCACCAGGATCTCGAACGTGTTCCATTCGCCCGGCGCGTTGAGCGCCGCGTCCCGGGCGGCAGTGTCGGGAGCTTTGATCGCGTAGATCGAGCCGGTGGTGCGGTCGGTCGTGTCGGTGGCGTCGATCTGCACCTCGTAGCCGTTGTCCAGGGCCGAGGTGGGGTCGCTCGGCGGCGGGAAGCCGACGATGATCCCCGAGTTGTCGTCGCCGAGCAGTTTCCAGTCGAGCTTCAGCGAGTAGTTGGTGAACTGCCGGGCGCTGTACCAGAGCATGCCCATGCCACCGCTGGAACTGAGGGTGGCGTCGGTGTTGGTGAAACCGCCCGGACCGGATTGGGACCAGCCGGTCGTCGAGCCGTTGTACAGGGCGGTGTAGCCGGTCTCGGGCCGGCAGTCGGCCTTGCTCACGCCGGCCGCGTACCGGATGCCGCCGAGCAGGTGCGACCGGAACGCCGGCTCCGCGTACGCCCCTTGGCTGTGCCCGCCGCCGGTGTAGAAGGACCGGCCGCCGGAGGCGGTCTTGCACCATGTGTGCGGGTGGTCGGCGCCCATCGACCCGCCCGAGTACGACGACTCGTCCAGTGTGGCGAGCACGTGGGCGGTGGCGCGGGGGTTGGTCCGGAAGTTGTACCACTCGTCGGTGCGGTTCCAGGCCTGCGGCAGATGGGCGGTCGCCGCGTGCGCCCGGTCCTGCACCCGGACGGTGGCCGGCTGGATCGCCGGATGGGAGGCGAAGTAGGCGCCGACCAGGTTGCCGTAGAAGGGCCAGTCGTACTCGGTGTCCGCGGCGGCGTGGACACCGACGTAGCCGCCACCCGAGCCGATGTAGGACTCGAACGCCGCCTGCTGCGTACCGTTCAGCACGTCACCGGTGGTGTTGAGGAAGACCACCGCCCGGTAGCGGCTCAGGTTGGCGGTGGTGAAGTGGTTGGCGTCCTCGGTGGCGGTGACCGTGAAGCTGTTCGCCGCCCCCAGGTCGCGGATGGCCTGGATGCCGGCCGGGATCGCGTCGTGCCGGAACCCGGCGGTCTTGGAGAAGACGAGAACGTTGTACGGCGGATCGGCAGCGACTGCCGGGCTGGGCGAAGCGACGCTGCCCAGGACGAGAAGTGTCACGGCTGCCGCTCTGCGGAGCGTGCTCCGGATTTGTCTGCGCATGTCATGTCTCGCTTTCAGGGAAGGGTCCAGCGCTGGTTCGCGCCGCCGTTGCACGTCCACAGGGTCACGACCGTGCCGTCCGCGGAGCCGCCGCCCGACACGTCCAGGCACTTGGCCGACTGCGGGTTGCGTATCGAGCCGTCGGCACCCGCCTGCCAGATCTGGTTGGCGCCACCGTTACAGGTCCACAACTGCACCTTCGCCCCGTTCGCGGTGCTGTTGCCGTTGATGTCCAGGCACTTGCCCAACGCCGAGATCGTCGAGCCGGGCGTCACCGTCCACCGCTGCCCCGCCACACCCGAACACGACGCGATCTGCACCTGCGTGCCGTCCGCCGAAGCACCGTTACGCACGTCCAGGCACTTACCGCCGACCCCCACGATCGGCCCCGTTCCGCCGGGCTGGGTGGTCCCGGTGTTGAAGGTGAACGCGTCGACGTCGAAGAGGAAGCCGGAGCCGCCGGCGAAGGTCAGGTAGAGGGTCGTAGTGCCGGCCGGCGCACCGGCGATCGAGCCGTTCACGGTGGTGAAGGTGTCCCAGGAGCCGGTCACCGGGACGGTGGCCGAGCCGAGGACGGTGCCGGTGGGCGAGCCGGCGCGGACCTGCACCGTGCCGCCGGCGCCGGCGGACGAGACCCGGGCGCTGAACGATGTGGCGCTGCTCAGCTGGTAGGGCTCGAAGGCGATCCAGTCGCCGTTGTCGATGCTGCCGACGGTCTTACCGCCCTGGGCGGCGGACTTGTCGTAGACGACGATGCCGGAGGAGGTCTTGTAGTGCTCCGCCTGGCGGTGTCTCGGCTGCAGGATGTGCTGGGTATGGGTGGTGAGCCCGCCGTCGTCGGTGTATTCGGCGTCGAAGACCGCGAAGATGTTCGCCGCGTCGTCGTGCTCGCCGTCGACCGGGATGGTGAGCGTGCCGGTGCACCCGGTCTTCGAGGTGATCTGGTGGCCGTGGTTGTCGTGGCCGAGTACGTAGGTCACCTTGACCCGGGCGCAGTCGATCGTCGCGTCCTCCGGATCGGTCACCGTGACGCTGAACGGCACCGTGTCACCGAAGGTGAAGATGTGCCCGGCGGCGGGGCTGCCGAACCTCACTGTCGGCGCGGTGTTGCCGACCGTGATCCGTACGCTCGCGGTGCCTGTCGCGCCGGCCGCGTCGCGTACCGTCAACGTGGCTGTGTAGTCGCCGTTCGTGGGGTACGTCTTCGTCGGGTTGGCGACGGTGGAGCTGGTGCCGTCACCGAAGTTCCACGCGAACGTGAGCGCTCCGCCCTCCGGATCCGACGAGCCGGCCGACGAGAAGGCCACGGTGAGCGGCGCCTGGCCGGAGGTTTTGTCCGCGCTCGCCGCCGCTGCCGGCGCGCGGTTGCCGCCACCGACGTAGTCGAACCGGTAGAGCGCCGAGTTGGCGTCCCCGCTGTAGTACCCGGTGCCGTAGTCGAGCACGTAGTAGGAGCCGTCCGGGCCGAAGGCGGAGTCCATCACCTGCTTGCCGGTCCACGGGAAGCTGTCGATCGTCCCCGGTGAGCCGTCGGCGTTGAGGTGGATCGGCTTGATCCAGCCGCGGCCGAACTCGGTGGCGAAGAACTGTCCGTCGAACGTCTGCGGAAACTTCGTCGGCGACGTCGAGGCGGGATCGTAGCGGTAGACCGGTCCGGCCATGGGTGACTCCGCGCCGCCGCCGAATGCCGACGGGCTGCCGGAGTCGCCTCCGTACCGGATCCAGGCTCCTTTGGCGGGCGGAAGCGTGCCGAGACCGGTGTTGCGGAACGAGTTGTTCGTCGGCCCGCCCGAGCAGTTGTACTTGGCGCCTGCCGTGTTCGTGGCGAAGTTCCATTCGGCGTACGTCTCCGAGGCGGTGTTCGCGCCGGTGCAGTACGGCCAGCCGTAGAAGCCGGGGCCGGTGATCCGGTTGAACTCGACCTGGCCCTGCGGTCCGCGCGACGTGGTGGCGCCGGCGTCCGGACCGTAGTCGGCGACGTACACAATGCCGGTGACCTTGTCCACGCTCATCCGGAACGGGTTCCGCAGGCCCATGGCGTAGATCTCCGCCCGGGTTCCCGCAGTGCCGGGCGGGAACAGATTGCCGGCCGGGATCGAGTAGGACCCGTTCGCGTTGACCTTGATCCGCAGCACCTTGCCGCGCAGATCGTTGGTGTTGGCGGCACTGCGCTGCGCGTCGAACGCCGGATTGCGGTTGGTGCGCTCGTCGAGCGGGGCGTAGCCGGCGGACTCGAACGGGTTGGTGTCGTCGCCGGTGGACAGGTACAGGTTGCCGGCCGCGTCGAAGTCGATGTCCCCACCGGCGTGGCAGCAGATACCCCGGTCGGCCGCGACCTCGAGGATGTCTACCTTGCTGGCCGTGTTGAGGCTGAAATCGGCGTTGAGGGTGAACCGGGAGAGCCGGTTGACGCCCTGCCAGGCGGCCCAGTTCGTGCCGGTGACCGGCGCGTCACCGCCGGGGGTGGACAGGGGCGGAGCGTAGTAGAGGTAGACGTACCGGTTGGCGGCGAAGCCGGGATCCACGCCGATTCCCTGCAGACCGTCCTCGTCGTGCGTGTACACGGGGATGGTGCCGATCACGGTGGTGTTGCCGGCGGCGTCGGTGCGGCGCAGCGTTCCGTTGCGCGCGGTGTGCAGCACAGAACGGTCGGGCAATACCGCGAGTGACATCGGCTCGCCGACTTCCGATACGCCCCGGGCGAGCTGCACCTGCTGGAAGTCGGCGCCGGTGATGGTGTGGGCCGAGGCCGGTGGCGAAGTGGACATCTGAACGGTGAGCGTGGCCGCGAGCAGCAGCAACGTCGCCACCGCAGCACAGGGTCTCTTGAGCATGAGGGTGCGATCCCTTCCTGAGCAGCTGGCTGTCAGGCTGGGGCGCGCGCCGTCGCGCCGGTGTGGTGGCAGGATGTTGCCGTGGCCCACCGGGTGCCATGCCGGCGGGCCACCGCCACCCGAGCCGGGGCAACAGCTCGGGCGGCGGGACGTCGATGGCGCCGCTCAGTTCCGCAGGCTCCACTGCTGGTTGGCGCCGCCGTGACATGCCCAAAGATGGATCTTGATTCCGTTGGCGGTGCCGTTGCCACTCGCGTCCACGCACAGGCCGGACTGCGCGCCGGTGATCGTCCCGTTGGAGTTGACGTTCCACTGCTGGTTGGCCTGGCCGTTGCAGTCCCAGATGATCACGGGAGTGCCGTTGACCGTGCCGTTGCCGGACGCGTCGAGGCACTTGTTGCCGTACACCGTCAGCTGCTTACCGGCGGTGTAGGTCCATCGCTGGTTCGTCCCGCCGTGGCAGTCCCACAGCTGCACCTGCGTGCCGTTGGCCGTGCTGGATCCGCCGACCTCGACGCATCGGCCCGACCCGCCCCCGGCAATCTGGACGTTCTGCCGCCCGGACCCGCTCTGCGGACCGGCCGCCGCCATCACCGCCTGCGCTCCCGCGGGCCAATTGCCGCCGGTGACCGTGACGTTGCCGGACACCACGTTGCCGCGGTCGCCGTTGGTGACGTTGGTGCTGCCGTTGGTGGACCAGTTGCCGGTGACGGTGAAGTTGCCCATGTTCTCGGCGAACCAGTAGTTGGCGGTGGCCCAGGTACCGGTCGCGGAGAAGACGTTGTTGCGGGCGGTGTAGTAGCGCGAGCCCTCGTCGAAGTAGAGACCGAAGTACCCGTTGGTGCGCAGGCAGTAGTTGTCGCTGATCAGAGATCCGGGGTTGGCCGACAGTGTGTAGATGCAGCCGCCGTCGTTCATCTGCTGCATCACGTCATGGATGTAATTGCCGGTGAGGACGTTGTTCGAAGCGGTGGTCGCGGTCGAGTAGCGCGGTTGGTAGTTGTACAGGCCCCGGTCGGCGTAGTGGTTGCTGCCGCCGGCGTCGTTGGAGCCCCAGCCGTACCCGATCGACATGCCGGTGTACGGCAGGTTGTACACCTCGTTGTGCGAGATCGTCGCACCAGAGACGTACGTGGCCAGCACCGACACGATCCCTCGATGCTCGATGCCGAGGTCGTGGAGCCGGTTGTTGCTGATGGCGATGTCCCGGTTGAGCATGCGCTGGTCGGAGGGGTGGTGTGCGTCAGCGCGTACGCCGCCGACGACGATGCCGCCGGCCGAGTTACGGGCGATCTCGGACCGCGTCACGGTGATGTTCGCGGCTCCCAGCCCGACTCCGCTGGTGTGTGCGGTGGCGTCGTTGCCGATGCCGATCGCGGTCTGGCCCAGGTTGACGAACTGCGAGTCGGTGAAGGCGACGTTGTTGGCCGCGGAGACCTGCACGGCGGCGGGCGACTGGAACCAGTGGGGCCGGGTGGCCTCGAACTGGGGGCAGCCGTTGTGGCATGAGGTGAAGCTGGGCCAGTTCCAGTTCCCGGAGATGTACGCGCCCGTCTGCTGGTCGGCGTAGCCCTGGTTGCTGCTGGGCCCGAGCCAGCTCGTACCGGTGAACGTGATCCCGGTGAAGGTTATGTGGTGGGCCGGGGCCGCGTAGGTCCCGCCCACGGCGAGGAGGGAGTCGAGCGTGGGCAGCTCGACGCTGACGCTGCTCATGTTCTGCCCGCTGAGCGGGATGTAGGACAGCGCGCCGCTGCCCGGGTCGAGGTGCCACTCCCCCGGCGCGTCCAGGAACTCGTACGCATTGGCAAGGTAGAGCGGTCCGGCACGATGCGGGCTGGTGAACGTGTCGTACCCGAAGTTGTTGTTGCTCCAGCCGGGCTGTTGCATGGTGATCTGATTGCCGGCGATGGTCTGCACCGAGGCGTAGCGGTCGGTGAACGAGCCGACGCTCTCCACCTGGATGCGGCTGTCGTTGGACAGGTTGTTGAGGTACGACAGCGCGCTGCTGGTGAACCTCAGACCGGTGCTGTCCGCGGTGAAGTCGGCGCGGTTGACCTGGGTACGTGCCCTGGTGGCGATCGCGCCGTTGACGTAGAGCTGCCTGCTGTCGCGGCCCACGCCGACGTTGGCGCGCCAGATGTTGCGTCCGGCGTCCACCTGCGACCAGCCGGTGACGGCCCGGGCGCCGCTGATCACCGGACGGGCGGAGGGCGCCGCCTGCCACAGGACGCGGTAGCCGTTCGTGCCGGAGTCCGCGGCGGTCAGCCGCAGCGGGGCGGCCAACCGGTACACCCCGTCGGCAAGCTGCACGACGATGTCGCCGGACATGGCGCTGTTGAGCGACCGCACTGCGGTCTGAGCGCCGGTCAGCGAGCACGGTTGGGCGCTGGTGCAGCTGGTGCCCGTTCCGGACGGGGCGGCGTAGAGGGTGGTGGTCGCCGCGAGGGCGGGCGCGGCGGACGCCGCCACGGCAGCCGCGGTGGCGACGAGTGTCAGGGTGGTTGTCGCGAGCCCGGCCAGGAGTTTCGCGGATACGGACACGGCTGTCTCCTTACCTGGGGGGCGGTAGTGGAGTTGATCAGGCCGGTGCCGGCCACCGTAATTTCATCATACGAATGACGTATGTTTCAATCATCACCGTCTATCTATGTCAGATCTACCGGGGGCCGATGTCGTTGTTCCGCCACGGTGCGACCGGGAACCGGGCGCCGTGGGCGGCGCCGTCCAGCTCCGGCAGCAACCGCCGCCCCGCACGTTCCGGTCGCACGTGCGGCCCGCCCACTGAAGGCGCACTCGAACGCTGCGCCGCGGCCACAATCGCCTGTTCGTCGACGCGTATCCCCACCCCCGGAGAATCGCCGAGCAGGAAGGCGCCCTCGTCGACGCGCAGGTCCAAGGAGACGCCGGCGGGCGGGGTGAGGTCCTGCAACTCGCTGGTCAGGTGGTTCGGTACGGAGGCCGCCGCGTGCAGCAGCCCGATCGGGCTGTTGCCCACCGGGCTCACCGGCAGATCGAAGGCGTGTGCCAGGGCGCAGACCCGCAGGAAATGGGTGACGCCCCCGACCGCGGCCGCTTGCACGACGTCGACCGCCCCGGCGGCGATCAGCGGGCGGTACTGCTCCAGCCCACTCAGGTTCTCCCCCGTGGCGACCGACGCGCGGACGCTGCGGGTGACCGCGGCCAGGCCCTCGGCGTCCCAGCGCCGGACCGGCTCCTCGATCCAGATGAGATCGAGCGTGCGCTCGAGCTCGCCGACGTGCCGCACGGCCTGCTTACGGGTCCAGGCCTCGTTCACATCGAGCATGAGGCCCGGCCGCCGGCCGTGCGCCGCTTCGGTGAGCACGTCCCTGACCAGGCACAGCCGTTCCCGGTCGCGCTCGATGTCCAGGCCGCCCTTGACTTTGGCGGCGCGCAGGCCGTGCTCGGCGTAGACCTGATAGGTCGCGGCGAGCTCCTCGTCGGTCAGTGCGATGTCCAGACCTGAGGCGTACGCCGGGATCCGCCGGTCGCGTCCTCCGAGCAGCCGCCACAACGGCTGTCCGGCGGCCTGCGCCTTGATGTCCCACAACGCCGTGTCCAGCGCGCCTATGGTGCCGAAGACTGGACCGGCGTGCCCGGCCTTGAAGGTGTGCCGCAGCATCCGGTCGTAGAGGGACGTCACCGCGCGCGGGTCCTCACCGTCGATGGCCGTGAAAATTCGTTCGATGTCGACGTGCGGGCCGAGGCCGACCCCGGAAATGCCCTCGTCCGTGTCGATGATGACGATGGGCACCGGGACCACCCCGTCGGCGAAGACGCCGTTGGCGTCGCCGACCGGCCGTCCCCACTGCTGCGTCGTGGCCAGTGTGCGATACCCGGTGATCCGCATGTCAGCCCTTCGTGGAGCCGGCGGCGACGCCGTCGGCGATCTGGCGTTGCAGGAAGAGGTAGACGACGAGCACGGGCAGCGCGGCGATCAGGACGCCGGAGGCGAAGGTCGGGATGTCGTCGGAGTACTGCCCGCGCAGTGAGGTCACGCCCACCATGAGGGTCCGGTGCTCGGCCGAGGGCATCATCACCAGCGACATGAGGACGTCGTTCCAGCAGAAGAGGGCGTTGAGGATTCCGACCGACAGCAGGGCGGGCCGGCCCAGCGGAAGCATGATCCGGCGGTACACGCCGTAGACGCTGCTGCCGTCGATCCTGGCCGCGTCGATGACCTCCTGGGGAATCGTGCGGTAGTAGCTGGTCAGCAGGAAGACGGTGAACGGCAGGAACTGCGCGACGTAGACGAGGATCAGCCCGGGATAGGTGTCGATGAGCCCGGCGTCGGCCATGACCCTCGCGAGCGGCACCATGATGACCTGGAACGGGACGAACAGCCCAGCCAGGCAGGCGAGGTACAGCAGCGTCGAGCCACGGAACCGCAGCCTGCTCAGAGCGAAGCCGGCCATCGATCCGAGCAGCAGCAGGAGCAGCACCGCCGACGTCACGACGACCAGCGAGTTGACGAAGTAGCGGCCCATGCCGACGCTGGTCCACGCCGTTTCGAGGTTCTCGCCGCGCAGGGTGTCGGCCAGCGAGAAACGATCGAGAACGTAGTCGCGCCGGGTCTTCATCGCGACGTTGGCGGTGAACAGCAACGGATAGACGGTGGCCAGCGCCAGCAGAGCCATCGGCAGTGCGGCGAACCAGAAACCCGGACGCAGGCGCGACATCAGTCGTCTCTTCCGGTCCGCTGCAGCAGCGTGATCTGCAGCAGGCCGACGACAATCATGATCAGGAAGAGGACTGTCGAGGCCGCCGACGCGAGAGCCGGCCGGTTCATCTGCCCCTGCTGGATCCAGATGTAGTACTCGGGCAGGTAGGTGGATCCCTCGGGACCGCCACTGGTCATCACGTAGAGCAGGCCGAACATCGAGGTCAGCATCCCGATCATGGTGGTGACGAAGACGAACTGGATGGTGCGGGTCAGGCGGGGAATGATCACGTGCCAGATCACGCGCGACAGCGACGCCCCGTCCACCCGGGCGGCGTCCAGCAGCGCGGAGTCCAGCGTGGCGAACCCGGCGAGAAACACCACGAGGGCCATGCCGAAGGTGGCCCAGACGTGTACGCCGGTCACCGCGAACAGCGCGACGTCGGGGTCGCCCAGCCAGTCCACCGGGCCCAGTCCCACCCGGCCGAGGACGGCGTTGAGCGGGCCGTCGAAGGCGAGCAGAAGGTTGAAGATGGCCCCGACGATGACCGGTGAGAGTACGGCCGGGAAGAAGTAGACGCTGCGATAGAAACGATGGCCGGGCACCCGCAGGTAGATGAAGGTGGCGAGCAGGCCGGGGATCGCCACGGCGACCGGCAGCAGCAGCACCAGAATGCCGACGTTGCCCAATGCGGTCCGGAACAGCGGGTCCTCGATCAGCTCGCGGTAGTTGTCGAGGCCGACCGGCACCCCGTTGCGATCCCCGTCGCCGGTGAACGAGAAGTTCACCCCGAGCAGCAGCGGGTACAGTCGCAGCGCCAGCAGGACGAGCACGGTCGGGGCGATCAACACGTACGGCGCGAGGCGCTCGGCGCTCGAGCCCCGTCCTGGGCGGAGCGCAGGGCGTTGCGCGGGTCTGTGCGGTGCCCGGTCGGTCCCTCCCGCATCACCGGTACGGACCAACCGTTGCACGCTCCCGGGCCGCACCGGCCTCAGGCCGCCTTGTCCGAGGCGGCCAGTTGCTTCACGACCTCGTCCACGGTGGTGGAACCGCTCAGAAGTTGCTGGGACAGGCGCCCCATCAGGTCCAGGGTCTTCGACGACAACGCCACGTGCAGGGCGGGCTTGCCGGTCTTGATGCCAGCCACGATCGAGGCCACCGCCGGGCCGCCCTGGGACACGTCGATCGTCGTGTCGGCCGCGATCGCTCCGGCGTCCGCGTAGAAGGCTGTGAGCGCTTCCGTGGAGGTCAGGGACCGCACCAGGTCGGCGGCCACCTTCGGATCCTTGGTCCACTTGGCCACCCCGTACCCGATACCGCCGTCGTAGGCCAGAGCCGGGGTGGTGCCGGCGGTGACCACCGGAGCGTCCATGACGCCGAGCTTGTCCGGTGTGAGGAACTCGTTGAAGTCCTGCCAGTGCCCGACGTCCGACATCAGGCCGATCACATGCGCGGCTTTGCCGGACTGGAAGAGGGCGAAGGAGTCGTTGAACATCGCCGTCGAGTTCGCGCCGTCGTTGTTCAGTCCCTTGTCGCCGGCCTGCTTCCACAGTTCGAAGACCTGCTTGACGTGGGGCGAGGCCCAGTCGCGTTTGCCGGCGATCCAGTCGTCGTACTCCTGGGCGGTGAGGACTCCCGAGCCCAGCGCCGAGAGCCAGAACTGGATGCCGGCCCCCTCCTTGTTCCCGAGGGCGATGCAGTCGGCGCCCGCCTTGGCGATGGCGCCGCAGTCGGCGACGAACTCGTCCCAGGAGGTGGCCGGGGCAGCCGGATCGAGGCCGGCCTTCTCGTAGAGCGCCTTGTTGTAGTAGAGCGGATGGCCCTGCAGTGTCACCGGGCCGGCGTAGGTCTTGCCGTCCTTGGTGAACGCGTCCCAGCCGGCCAGCCGTTGCTTGTCGTCGGCCAGGTAATCGTCCAGCGGCACCAGCGCGTCCACCCGGTCGCGGATCTGCCCGCCACCGTTGAACAGCATGACGTCCGGGCCCTTGCCGGATTGAATCGCCGCACCGAGCAGTGTGTAGTACTGGTCGAAAGGTTGCGCGACGAATTCCACCATGACGCCGGGATGCTTCTCGGCGAAGTCCGCCTTCGCCTTCTCGATGTAGGACGCCGCCGAGGGCTCACCGGACTTCCAGTCCCAGACGACCAGCTTGTCGGTGGACCCGGTGGAGGACCGATCCGAGTCGGTCGCGCTTCCGCACCCGGTCACCGTCAGCCCAGCTATGAGGATCGCCGACCACAATGAGCGCCTTCTCATCTCGTCACCTTTGAGAGAGAGCGGCCGATGGGCCGCGGGGGCCAACAGTGCTGGAAACGTAACTCGTATGACGTATGTCGTCAATGGCGCACCCGTACACTGATACGACGCCGCGCCCGGCGAGCAACCGGAGGGAAACATGACGCCATCGCAGGATATGGCCGTGAACGCCGGGGCGAACCCGACTTGGGCTCGCCGGCCCAGCAGCCTGGCCACGGCCCTCACCGCCGAACTGGTCGAGCGCATCGTCCGGAACGTCTACCCCTCCGGGACGCCGCTACCGCCGGAACCAGTCCTATGTGAGACCTTCTCCGTCAGCCGGACCGTCGTCCGGGAAGCAGTGAAGATCCTTCAGGAGAAAGGCCTGGTCCAGGTCCGTCAGGGCTCGGGCACCACCGTGACCCCGTCATCGCAGTGGGACATGCTCGACGAAATGGTCCTCATGGCCACCATCGCCGAGGACGACTCCCTGGCCATTCTCGACGACGTCGTCGTCACCCGACGCCTGCTGGAGTCGGACATGGCGAATGTCGCGGCGCGCACCGCCGACCCGGAAACCGTTCAACGCCTCCTCGCCATGGTCGACCGGATGGACGAGCTCGTCGACGACCACATCACCTACCAACAGCACGACCGCGTCTTTCACGACACGATCATGCAGGCGTCCGGCAACCGCGTCGCACGCAGCGTCGTGCGGGCGCTGGAGAGTCAGGTCGTCAACACGGCCCGGTACATGGGCCGCACCGAACGGTCCCTGTGCGTGGCGTCCAACCGCGGGCACCGGCGCATCTACGAACGCATCGCCGCCCACGACCCGCAGGGTGCGGCCGAGGCGATGTTCACCCACATCACCGAGGCCTGGCTCGTCCGGCGCAGCGGCTCCGGTGAGCCCGCCCGCCTCAACCGCTGAACAGCGGTGAATCCGGCTCTCACGGCGGTATCTGCTCGCCGATCCGAACGCCACCCACGTCGACATCGTGGGCAAGATCCGACACCTGCGGCAGAAATGCGCACCAGAGCCTTGCGGTCAACCCCGCACGGATCACGTGCGGGGTTGATGGCCGATCGCGGTTGCGGTGCGTCGGGATCAGGTTCCTCGTGGGCTGGTGGTCACCAGGGGATGACGCCGTCGTCGTTGACGAATGAGCCGGTCGGCCCGCCGTCGGGGAGCGTGGCGAGCCGGATTGCGGTGGCTGCAGCCTCCTGCGGAGAGCGGCCCTGGAAACCCGTGAAGTCGGTCGCGACCAGGCCCGGACAGGCGGCGTTGATCAGGATGCCGGTGCCGGCGAACTGCCGAGCGTAGTGCACGGTGATGGCATTGAGGTACGACTTCGTCGGCGAATAGGCCGCCATGATCGGGCCGATTTCGATGTTCGGGTCCGCCTGCCAGGTCACCGACCCGACGCTGCTGGAGATGTTGACGATGCGCGGGGAGGCCGAGCGCCGCAGCATCGGCAGCATCGCGTTGGTCACCCTGATCACGCCGTAGACGTTGGTGTCCACGACGCTGCGGACGACGTCGAGGTCGAGCGTGGTCGGGTCCTGTGTCCATCCTGGTCCGGTCTCTCCTGAGATGCCGGCGTTGTTGACGAGGACGTCCAGGCGTCCGCCCTGCCGTTCGATCAGTTCCGCGGCCTCGGTCACGCTACGGTCGCTGGTGACGTCCAGGGGGACCACGAACGCATCCACGCCGGCGGCGTGCAGCATCTTCACGGCCGCCTCGCCCCGGGCCTGGTCGCGGGCACCCACCGCCACACGGTAGTCCCGTGCGCCCAGCCCTGCTGCGATCTCGAATCCGAGTCCCTTGTTCGCGCCGGTGACCAGCACGGTCTTCTTGTCGCTCATGACGCCGATGGTGACTCCACGACCGGTGATGTCGTTACACCGCTTAGTACTGCTACGGCGGATCACTACTTCGAGTAGTTCTGGATCGTTTCCCGGACGTGGTCACGGTTGAGCAGGTGCAGGGTTGGGACGAGGCGT